>NZ_PVWS01000028.1:0-49997 GCF_004126395.1 Roseovarius sp. A46
GCGCCGGGTGGTCGAACAACTCCTGCGGAGCAAACAAGGCGGGCTGGGTCGAAAAACTCTGTCTCATGACAAAACATACCCCACCAAACCATCTCAGGGAATCCCAAGAGTTTCGCTGTGGTCTCTTGAAAGAAATAACCTCAGGTCTCCCCTCGGCATCCACGGTCACATCTACCATCTGGCTCAGGTCCTTGTGGCGCACGGTGACGCGAGCAGTGTCGTCATCAACCGCGGTCCAGGTCACGCCCGGGCCCGGCAAGAGGGCGGCGGGAGACCAGATCAACGCCTCGGATACATAGCGCCCGAACGCGGAGCGGGCGTGGTCGCGACCGCCGCCGGCACGGGCGACCGGCACAAGACCGAATATCCGGAACCGTGTCCAGAGGCCGGAGTCCGAGCCCGAGATGGGCATGCCGCCCAGCGTTTTCATCGACCAGACAAACCCTTCTGGTGCCGCGAGAACCTGACGCGCTTTAATCGGCTGGTAACGCGGGTCGTCCTTTGAACCAAGGCTGAAATGTCCCGTCATCTCGATGACCGTCACAGAATACAGCGGAGCGCCCGGTTGGATAACATAGGAGAAGTAGCGGCGCGCAGGTTCGGGGAGGTCTGCCACCATTTTCTCGGCAAAGACGCTTGGGGCCTCCAGCTGGAGTGCTGTGAGCCGATGCCACTCCGCGCGGTCGGCGCGCCTATCAAGAAAAACGAGAACCGTGAGCGCCAAGAGGACGAGCACGAGGACTAGCAGGATCGCGAAGAGGATTTTCATTCGTCCATCCTCTGGTGGGATCGCGTCTCCCTAGCGGTCTGGGTAGCCCTAATGCGATGACGCAGATCAATTCAGTAAGGGTGACCGCATTAGGGTATCCCTCCGGCGGAGGCCGTCTGACGGGATTTCGGCGTCGGTGATAAGTCCGACCTTATGGCCGACCATACGTTCAGACCCGAGATCGAAGTTCTGTCTGCCGCGGACGTGCCGCACCGGCGGCACTGGAGCGATGCGGACAAGATCCGGACCGTTAAGGAGAGCTTCCTGGGGCATCGCCAGGTGACAGCGACGGCTCGGCGGCATGGCGTGTCGCACTCCCTGCTGACCATATGGCGGCGGCAATATCGGAGCGGTGAACTTGGTGACGAGACATCGCCGACGTTCATCCCGCTGACGCTCCCGCTGAAGGCGTCCACGCTCATGCCTGCGGCGGCGCCGATAGCGCCGCACACCCCCCGTGACGCCCGGCTCGAGAACGTGCTGAGGAATGGGCGGCGGCTCCTTGTCCCTTCGTCGGTGGACCCGGAGGAATTGGTGCGGCTCATTCCGGTGATGGAGGGCCCATGATTGCCTTCCCGGTGGGGGTGCGCGTGTGGATCGCGGGCGGGGTGGGCGGATCATCGAGCGCCTTGAAGCGTTGGAACGGCTACTTCTTTTTGGTCTCACCGATATTGAGCGGTGCCTTGCCCTTGATGGAATCCGCTGTTGCCAGGACCTTTTCCTTGGCCTTCTTCGGTTTCTTGGCTTCCCGGTTGCCGCGTTGCTTGTCGCCCTTTGACATTTCGTATCTCCTTGGATGGATGGTTTTCAGTCATTTCAATCAACTTGCAGCTCTTCGGCTGGACCGGTGAGCGGCGTGAATGCCGACCTTCCGGACCGGCGGGTCATTCGTCTACATCATGCCACCCATGCTGCCCATGTCTTCCATGTCGGACATGTAGCGGCCTGCTTTGGATTGTTGTGCTTTCTCGGCGATCATCGCTTCGGTCGTGATCAGTAGTCCCGCAATCGAGGCCGCGTTCCCCAACGCGACGCGCACGACTTTGCTCGGATCGATGATACCGGCCTTCAGCATGTCGCCGTAGGTTTCCGTCTGCGCGTCGAAGCCGAAGCCGGGGCTCGTGTTCTCAGAGACCTTGCCGACAACGACCGATCCGTCGACACCGGCATTCTCGGCGATCTGGCGCAGTGGTGCCTGGACCGCGCGAGCGACGATCCTGATGCCGACAGTCTCGTCGGCATTCGCACCCTTGAGATCGGCCAGGACCTTGCCGCCTTGCACAAGGGCCACGCCACCACCCGGCACGATACCCTCCTGAACCGCCGCACGGGTGGCGTTCAGCGCATCGTCGACCCGGTCCTTGCGCTCTTTTACCTCGGTCTCCGTGGCTCCCCCGACCTTTATCACGGCGATGCCGCCGGACAGCTTTGCAAGCCGTTCCTGCAGCTTCTCCTTGTCGTAGTCCGAGGTCGTGTCTTCGATCTGGGCGCGTATCTGGGTGACACGCGACGCGATCGCATCCTTGTCGCCCGCACCATCGATGACAGTTGTGTCATCCTTGGTGATCGTCACTTTTCGCGCAGACCCGAGCATGTCCATGGTGACCGTCTCCAGCTTGATGCCGAGATCGGGGGAGATCACCTTTCCGCCCGTCAGGATGGCCAGGTCCTCAAGCATCGCCTTGCGGCGATCGCCGAAACCCGGGGCCTTGACTGCCGCGACCTTCAGGCCGCCGCGCAGCTTGTTGACCACCAAGGTGGCCAGCGCTTCGCCCTCGATGTCCTCGGCAATGATCAGAAGCGGCTTGTCGGCCTGAATAACCGCCTCGAGCAGGGGCACCATCTGTTGCAGCGATGACAGCTTCCTTTCGTGCAGCAGGACGACGCAATCCTCGAGTTCCACACTCATCTTCTGCACGTTAGTGATGAAATAGGGGCTGAGATAGCCACGGTCGAACTGCATGCCTTCGACCACCTCGGTCTCGGTCTCGAGGCCCTTGGCCTCCTCGACGGTGATGACGCCCTCGTTGCCGACCCTTGCCATCGCATCGGCGATCTGCCGACCGATCGCGGTCTCGCCATTGGCAGAGATTGAGCCGACCTTGGCGATCTCGTCACTGTCGCCCACGGGGCGTGACATCGCGCGGATCTCGGCGACGACGGCATCGACGGCCTTGTCGATGCCACGCTTGAGATCCATCGGGTTCATGCCGGCGGCAACTGCCTTCATGCCTTCCTTGACGAGCGCATGCGCCAGAACCGTGGCGGTTGTGGTCCCGTCACCGGCTTCGTCATTGGTGCGGCTGGCGACTTCTTTCACCATCTGCGCGCCCATGTTCTCGAAGTGGTCGGAAAGCTCGATTTCGCGGGCGACGGTCACTCCGTCCTTGGTGATGCGCGGCGCGCCGTAAGGCCGGTCGAGAATGACATTGCGTCCCTTGGGGCCGAGGGTGATCCGGACCGCTTTGGCGAGTGTATCCACACCTTTCAGCATGCGGTTGCGTGCGTCGGTGCTGAATCTGACATCCTTGGAAGACATTTCGGTTGCTCCTGAAAATGGGGGTTCGGCGTAGGCGTCGGGCTCAGGCCATGATGCCGAGAATGTCGCTCTCCTTCATGATCAGGAGATCCTCGCCGTCGAGACGGATCTCGGAGCCGGACCACTTGCCGAACAGGATCCTGTCGCCGGACTTGACCTGCATGCCGATAAGATCGCCATTTTCAGTCCTTTCCCCGGCGCCGACGGAAATGACATCGCCTTCCTGTGGCTTTTCCTTTGCGGTCTCTGGAATGATGAGACCACCACCGGTTTTCTCATCGCCTTCGATGCGGCGGACGAGAACTTGGTCATGCAGGGGGGTGAACGGCACGGAAACGCTCCTTATTCGGATTTCCAAGGGAGCATGGCGATGTTCGGAAGCGCTTTGGCGCTCGCCATACCGGAGCGCCAACAGTATGGAGATGATGCGTCACCGGGGATTCGACAATAGGGGACCTCGAAATATTGCTCCGCCTCCAGCGTCGCGGTTTCATCGAGGCGATGAACCGACAGCGGTCATGTAAAGAATCGGTGGAATTGCCTTCGCGCCGAGGAAAACAATCCAGCGGTCAGTGGCAGCGCAGCATCACGCCTTTTCGGGAAAAGCCACCCCGAGACCGGCATGAGGGCGCGGCTCACGATCGGGATCAGCACCAAGCCGGCGGTCAATCCGATGACACCATCCAGCCCCGTGGTGACCCCCCATGTCACGAAGCCTCTGGCAGAACCCAAGGTTTCCGCTGCCAATTTCGCAGCCTGCTTGATCTGATCGTTGGGCAGATGCCAGCCGAGGTCGTGCAGCCCGTGCACGAGGATGCTGCCACCGACCCAGAGCATGGCAACTGTGCCCACCGTGGCGATGAACACCATGACCCCGGGCATTGACCTGACGATCCCGCGCCCAACCACCTGGGTCACGGCGGTGCGTTCTTTCGCGCTGAGGAGAAGCCTGAGATCATCGGCCTTCACAAGCAAGGCGACTATCCCGTAAACCAAAACGGTGATCCCGATGGCGACTGCCGCCAAGGCCAGTGCCTGAATCCAGAAACCGGCAATGTCGATCTGCGAGAGCGAGATGGTCATGATCTCAGCCGACAGGATGAAATCGGTCTTGATCGCGCCCTTCACCCGATTTTCTTCGAGATGGGCCGCGTCCAGCGTCCGCGCCTGCTGCGGGCCGTGATCCTTGCGCGGCACGACCAGGTGCCAGACCTTCTCGGCACCCTCGAAACACAGATATGCCCCGCCAATCATCAGGAGCCGCGTCAGCGTCCACGCAGAAACGCCTGCAACAGCAGCGCCGCAGGTAAGAGGATCACCAGCTTGTTGAAAAAGTAGGCGCGCGCGATCTTCCACACGATCGGCAATTCGCACGCCGCGGGCAATCCGGTCACGTATTTCGGGGTCACCGCCGCACCATCGATGACCACACCTGCCGCCTTGGTCTTGGCCTTGCTTGCCTGGGCCGCGACATCATCGACTTGCGTCGCCGCCAGTTTTGCAATCGCAGCCACGTCGTCGAAAAGGGCCAGTAATCCGCTCATGAACTTCCTTGTATTTGCTCGTCGCGGCCAAGGTCGATCCTTCCAAAGAACGAGAAGTGCCGCCAAATGATGCCACATCATGAACCTTACCCATCCGGAATTCGAGGTCCAGCTTCAACCTTGACGACGCATATGGCAGCACCAAAAGACGACCTGCGCCGAATAGGGCTCTAGACGCGCAATCTGCGCGTCGCTCAACCAGAAAAGATCAGACATGACACCACTCCGTTTTCGGAGCCGAAGACACCGCTCCGGGCAAGAATTGCTTGATCGCTTGGCCTTGTCGGGCAATCTTTAGCTCAAACGGCACGCAACTTGGAGAATGTCGGGTGAAAGGAAGAGGCATGGCAGGCAGACAGGGACCACCGATGACGGATCGGGACGGTCGCATGGCATCTGCGGGATACTTGGCGCAGGGGCCGGGCTCATGGGGCTGACGCTGCTGATAACCGGTGCGGAGAGGCCGCTGGGCCGTGCTGTGGTGGCCACCGCGAGGGAACGGGGTCACGCGGTGCGCGCGCTCTCCTGCGGCGAGGCCGATCTGGCGGCAGAGGATGCTGTTGCGGCGCTGGCGGAGGCGGATTGCGTGATCCACCTCGCAGGGGATTTGGCTCCTGACCGGGACGACGCGCCGCGCGACCCGCTCGACGCGACGCGCCGCCTGGTCGCGGCGTTGCAGGCGCAACCGCTGCCGCCGCGGCTGGTGCTGCAAGGCTCGGTCGCGGTTTACACGGCCGATGCGACGGGTATCGTGACCGAGGCCACGCCGCTGGAGCCTCGTCCGGCGCGCCGTGATGAACATGCGCGTCTCGCGCTGGCGCAGGAGGCGCTGCTGCGCGAGAGCGGAATTCGCCACACCATCCTGCGGTGCGGGTCGATCGCCGGAGCCGGACGTGGGCTCGTCGCGCATCTGGGGCTCGGCATCGGCGGGACGCTGCTGCTGATGGAACGCGGAGGCGAGCTTCCGGTCGTCTCGCTTGCCGATTGCGCCCGTGCCTTGGCGATGGCCGCCGAGATGCCAGGTGAGGGCCGCGCGCTCAACATCCTCGGGGCGGACCGGCCCACGCGGACCCGCTATGTCGCGCGGATGCGGGGCACCGGCTGGCCGCGCCATGTGCTGCCGTTCAACTGGCGCTTGGTGATGCCGCTGGCATGGCTCCTTGCACCCCTTGGCCCGCGCTCGCCCAGTCTGCTGCGTCCCGCCGTGCTTCGTGCACGAATGCGGCCCCTGCGCTACGACATCGCGGCGGTGAAGGCTGCGCTGGGTTGGGTGCCGGAAGAGGATTTCGACACGGCCTTCGACCAATCGGTGTGAATTGGAGCGATGGTGGAAGAGGTGGTAGAACTCAGCCTGCATCACGGCGGCATGGTGCCCGTCGAACAGGCTACCCCTCGAAACAGATTCAGGCAGTGAATTGACTGCGCGTCGCAACCTCAGGGTGTATCGCACCTGCGTCCCTATGTGGTCGGGGTCCCGTCCTCATAAGTAAGTTTAGCCGCTCCCCCTGCCTTCCCCGCCTTCTACATGGCCAGGCAACTAACGCTCTCTGGCACGTCCAGCGGCATGGCCAGAGCAAAGGTCTGCATCTTCTTACCAGATTGATGCTTGCCAACTAGCTTGAGCAATCCAGCATTGGTCGCCTGCTTGGCGCACTTATTCTCTACGTAGCTGCTGACCTGCGCCTGGGCGAACCGAAAATACTCTGACCTGCCATTCACGCACGCGCTGTCGTCACGCGACTTACCCACCGACTGGATCATTACCTACGACATTCTGACGTTCCCAGCCCTCGAACTACCCTTGGTCAGGACGCGAATAGCGATTTCAGAGTATGCGGCTGGCTGCGCCAGTATTGCGGAGGTGCGGTGACGCCAGCGCCAAGTTCGGCAGCGGCATGCCACGGCCAGCGCGGATTATACAGAATGCCCCGCGCCAGGGCGACCATGTCAGCGTCGCCCGTGCCGATGATCGCCTCGGCCTGCTGCACTTCGGTGATTAGACCCACGGCGATCACCGGCATATCCACCTCGGTGCGCACTGCGCGGGCCAGTGGCACCTGATAGTTCGGGCCCATCGGGATCGATTGATGCGGGTCCAACCCGCCGCTCGACACATGAATGGCTGCACAGCCGAGCCGCTCTAGCTCCCGCGCGAAGGCAATCGTCTGCTCGATGTCCCAGCCCCCTTCAACCCAGTCGGTGCCCGATACCCGCACTGTCACGGGGCGATCAGCCGGAAACGCGGCGCGCACGGCTTCGAATACCGCGAGTGGCAGCCTCATGCGATTTTCCAGACTGCCGCCATAGTGATCGGTGCGCGCGTTCGACAGAGGCGATAGGAACTGGTGCATCAAATAGCCGTGCGCGGCATGCAATTCGACCGCATCGAAGCCCAGGCGCGCGGCGCGGCGAGCCGCGGCGGCGAAATCCTCGACGAGACGTTTCAGTGCCTCGGCATCCAGTGCCAGCGGAGGCCTGTCGTCTGACGCAAAAGGCAGGGCCGACGGTGCGATGGTTTGCCAGCTGCGCGGATCATCGGCTGGCAGTTGCTTGCCACCTTTCCAGGGCTGCGCGCAGCTGGCCTTGCGGCCGGCATGGGCCAGTTGCAATCCCAACGGCATGGGCGGTGCCCACTGGCGCACGGCCTTCACGACACGGTCCATCGCGGCCTCGCTCGCGTCATCGTAAAGCCCGGCATCGGCCCATGAAATCCGGCCCTCAGGCGCTACGGCTGTCGCCTCGAAGATCAGCAGGCCCGCACCCGACATGGCCAGTTGCCCGTAATGCATCACGTGCCAGTCAGTCAGGCAGCCATCCTGTGCCGAATATTGGCACATCGGCGCAATGACGATACGGTTTTCCAACTCGAGCGAGCCGATGCGTGTGGGGGTGAAAAGCGCAGGTGTGCTCATACGGATATTCCGTTTCCTTGTGTTCTTAAGCGAGGCAGGGACGTGTCTGCCGCCGACACACTGTCACCACTTCGGATGAACTCCAAGGTGCCATGACCTGCCACTGACCTTTCATCCGTTCGAGACCGGAGTCGTAAGGATGATGCACGGCCTACCGGAAAGCGGATCACTTGAAAGTGCAGTTTTCCGCGTCACTCTGAGCTACCCCCCGGAATTCGGACGCTGACGCGCCTGGTCCAGTATTTCTTGGGGCCGACAGGCGGAAGAACCTCCCTCGGTTCATCATCGTCGATGGCCTGGTAGACACGCAATCCCTTGAGGCTCGCCTCTGCGGTCTCGGCCCCGGAATAGTCGATGCCCATGGTCCGACGGAACATGCGCGATGTCCCTGTCATTGGAAGCTCGCCTGAAAGCTCATGGCCGTAAGCGATACATGCGCGTCGAGAGGCGGGCGCAGCTCGAAGGCTTTGGGCTCGCGCGCAAATTCGTAGAGCCGGAACAGATACCAGTCGTCGCTTCGCTCATTCGCAACCTCGAGCTCGTTGCGGGAAATGTGAAAGGGTGTTCGCTCCCACCCGTTGGTCGTCTTCACCTCGATCAGGCGCTCCCGGCCCTCGTTCGTGAAGCTCAAAATATCGTATCCCGCTCCATCGCCATCCTCCTTTGACACCCAGCGAACACGCCGTGCCAGATCATACCGATCATTCTGCCGGAGGATATGACGCTCGTGGTGAAAAACACGCTCCTCGCCTGCATGACCAAGGGCACGGTTGCGCTCATCCCGTCCTGCCACGTCGAAATGCCGCGCGACACGATGCATTTGCTCGACCTCGTCCGGCGGCGGCGCATTGCGCAGAGTTGGTGCGACCCCGACGAAGAGAGCGCCTGGTTCCGCCATCTGTCGATGTTGCCTGCGATGCAGGGCGAGTTCCCATTCCGGGTGCTGAGCGAGCCACCGGCACGCGGCTTCGGCGAGGGACATCTGGAAATTTAACCTTGGCTGGTAGCCCTTGATGATCGGCAGGCCGAGGCTGACAAAGACTGCCGACACGTTGCACAACTTGAACTCGATCGAACCACGGCTGCGCCCGACCTGCTCCTGTAGGCCCCTGTTCTGTGCCGCCTTGTTGTAACGGCGCCCAGACAGCTCATCACCGAGCATCGCGAAGTAGGACGCGACGACGGCGTCGTTCTCGATATCTGACCAATCCCCCGAATTCATGAGGCCAGGCTAAGGTGAGGGTGGCCGAATGTCATTGGTAATCAGAGATCATGCGCACGTCGATCTTTGCGCTTCACATGTCGCAGCGACGGGTGGCAGGGCAGAAGTTCCTCCACGCGCGAAACGGGCATGTCGGGTATGCGTATCCGGGATCGCCATCGTGCCCACCTCATGCAACCGAGCGGCGTGGCCGGCGCTGCCATGCTCGCCAGCGCCGCTGAGAGACTCGTGGAGAGCGTCTGCATTCACAGTCGCCCGTGGCCACGGGAAACAACGTTGCGCGTCTCTATAAGCCGCAGCCGAGCCTCCATAGGCAACAACGTGGCGTAACGTCATCGAGTTCGACGCAACGCTGGACTGAGGTCACGCCGAAGCGCGGTCCTTTGTCGGGCGCTCGACGCCCCTGTCTTCGAACAGGGCTTCCGGCTCGATCCCCCGCTTCTCGGCGCTCGCGCGCACGGCGTCCTGCAGGGCTGCACTGCGGTCTAGCAGCCGGCGGAACCGCGCCTCGTCGAGCACGAGGAGCGTCTTGGGGGTAATGGCGCGCACCGCGGCGCGCCGCGCCTTCTTCATAAGGATCGCCATCTGCCCGAACATCTCGCCGCGCCCGAGTCGCCAAGTCTGGCCGGCGGCTTCCAATTCTACTGCGCCGGAGGCTATGAAGAACACGTTTTTTGCCTCGCCATCCTTGCGCATGATCACGTCGCCTGCGTTGACGTAACGGGTCTTGAGAGCGCGGCCGAGACGCTTGATCCGCGCGTCGTCCAGGTTCGTAAAGAGCGGGAACTGCCTTACAAGCTCGACACGCTGCAGTGCGATGTCGAGGCGCGGACGTTCCTCGGCAGCTGCCCGACGGGCGTCGATATCTTGCATGAGCGCGGTGTAGACCTCGGCGCAGATCAGTCCGTCCTCGCGCATCGTCGTGTATTCCCGTTCCTCCAGCCGCAGGGCCGTGCGCCGGATGAAGCGACGTTCGAGTTTCTCGGCGTAGCCCGGATACTGCAGGCGCAGCCCCTTCAGCGCGGTTTCCACGATCTCAACCCGTCGGACGAGAAGCTCGTGCAGCAGCTCCGCCACGCGCTTTCCGTGGATGCGCCGGATGCGTCCGTCGATGAAGGCGCCGAGATCGCGCAGGATCAGCCGCTGTGACAGCAAGAGCTCGAACCGGTCGGCGGTCATGCGTGCCAAGGGTTTAGA
This sequence comes from Roseovarius sp. A46, assembly GCF_004126395.1. Taxonomy (NCBI): domain Bacteria; kingdom Pseudomonadati; phylum Pseudomonadota; class Alphaproteobacteria; order Rhodobacterales; family Roseobacteraceae; genus Roseovarius; species Roseovarius sp. A46. The sequence continues at coordinate 10,184 of NZ_PVWS01000028.1, forward strand.
CAGACCCAACCGGCCATTCAGCAGCACGGCGGCCCGGAAGCTTCGGCCATAGGCGATGCTGCGACGCGCCGCGCGATTATAGCCGCTGCGTCCCTGGCTGCGTGCGCCCTCGATCAGCCGGTCTGCATTCGATAACACCTGTTCGGCCATCCGCGCCGAGATCGTCCGCTCCCGCACGCGAGCAAGGATCCTCTCGCGTTCGTGGCCCGCTAGTGCGATCAGGCCCAGCGTGACCCGGTCGCGGTCGAGGATGTCGGCGCTCTCCTCGGCCGCCTTCACTGCCGCGTCCAGCCGCTGACCGGCGAGCTTGGCCTCCGAGCGCACGGTGTCATGGCTCAGTTCATAGTTCTCGGTGGTGCGCGCCACGTCCTCGCGCACGGTCTGCAGTGCGACGGCGACCACCTGCCGCGACAGCGCCTCGTCGATGGGCGAGAGCCGGTCGAGCCCGAGCCGGCCGATGACCCACCTGAGCGTCGTGCCCTGCACGATCAGGGTGAAGAGAGTGAAACCTGTGGCGAGGATACCCACCACACGCTGGATGCCGTCCGGCACACGGAAGCTTTCGGTCACCGCGAGAGCCAGCGCCAAAGTCACCGCGCCCCGAAGCCCGCCCCAGAGGATCGCGACACGGTAGGGCCTCTCCATGGCCGGCGAGAGCTTCATTGCGGTCAGCAGCGGCAGGAGCCCAAACAGGATCACCGCCCGCGCAGCGACGGCGGCGAGAATCAACACGCCGACCAGCGCGAAATCCTCGATGCGCACCTCCTCCAGCAGCCGCGGGATCAGCAGTGCCGCGAGGATGAAAATCAGCGCCCCGGCCCAGTGCGCCAGCACGTCCCAGAGGTCGCGAAGGTTCGCCCAGGCCTGCGGCGGCAGGCGCCCCGGCCCGGTCAGGTTCAGCGTCAGCCCGGCGGCCACCACGGCGATGACACCCGATGCGCCAACGCTCTGCTCCGCCCCGACATAGGCGAGGTAAGGCAGCGCGACCGAGATCGAGATCTGCGCCAGCTCGTGGCGCGATAAGAGCGCCATGACCCAGACCGCCACCCGCGCCGCCAGCCAGCCCGTGAGTGCGCCACCGGCGATCAGGATTGGAAACCGCGCCAGCGCCGCGCCGAGGTCGGGATCGGGCATCCCCAGCATCACGAAGCCCATGAACAGGCCGAAGAGAGCAATGGCCGCGGCGTCGTTCAAGAGGCTCTCGCCCTCGATGAGCCGCGCGAGACGGCGCGGCGCCGAGATCGAGCGGAAGATGGTAACTACCGCGGATGGGTCGGTCGTGGAAACGATCGCGCCAACGAGAAGGCAGGCTGCGAGCGGCAGCGCGCTCGCCCACGAGAGGGCGTATCCCACGCTGAGCGTTGCAACGACCACCGCCACGACGGCGAGCACGACGATCGGCACCCAGTCGTCCAGCATTCGGCGCAGGTTCATCCCCAGCGTCGCTTGGAACAGCAGCGTCGGCAGAAAGACGTAAAGGAAGACGTTGGACCGGATCGGCAGCCCAAGGATCGCCTCCGCCACCGGGTTTAGCGCGTCGGTCAACTCCGTCCGCAGGAAGAAGATCGCGCCTGCGCCGATCAGCACGCCGAGCACGGCAAGGATCACGCTATAGGGCAGACGAAGGCGAGCAGCCAGCGGCTCCGCCGCGCCGATTACGAGAAACAGGGATGCGATGACCGTGGTGACGAGAACGATATCCATGAATCTGAGATAGCTGGAATTTCAGGCGTGGGGAATCAGTGGGCCCGGATAATCGAGCAAGAAAGGCGAGTTTCCTCCCTTATGGCGTTTGAGACGCCTCTTTCGATCACGAGACGCGTCTGCGCGAAACTGGCCTGTGGCCACCGACAATGCCGAAGTCCGGTCGCCATTTCTACGTCGCGCCAAGTATGCCACCTGAATTTACCGTCAGTCTGCCTTCCTTGAGCAGATCGACGATCCTTGGCCTGTGGCTGCCGGTGAGATCGAATACTTTTATAATGCCAAGGGATGGGACACGCACCCGCCGGGGTTGGGAATGGCTCGCTTTTTATCAAGACGCGTCGCGGCGGATCCCGGCACGAATGTGAACTCCTAGGTGTTCAATCCCACGGTTTGATGGTGTGATCCTTTCGCAGGAATGGAAGGAAGCACTATGGGACAAGTTCGTCACGGCAGCGCCACGACCACGCACGCCGTCAGAGCTGCAATACAGCGATCGCAGGCTTCGCTCTCGGAGTTGAGCCGGGATTTGGGGATCAACCCCAAGACGGTTGCGAAGTGGCGGAAGCGCCAGACGGTTGAGGATCAGAAGACCGGCCCGAGAACTCCGCGCTCTACCGTTCTCAGTGAGCAAGAGGAGGCCATGATCGTTGCCTTCCGGCGGCACACACTGCTGCCGCTGGACGACTGTCTTTATGCCCTCCAGCCCTCAATCCCGAATTTATCGCGGTCTTCTCTGCATCGCTGCCTGCAGCGCCATGGCATATCACGCCTGCCGGACGTGGCCGGTGACAAGCCGAAACGGCAGAAGTTCAAGCGCTACCCGATCGGCTTTTTCCACATCGACATCGCCGCGGTGCAGACCGCCCAGGGCAAGCTCTATCTCTTCGTCGGCATTGACCGAACAAGCAAGTTTGCGGTGACCCAACTCGTCGAGAAGGCCGACAGGCGCACCGCATGGGAGTTCTTGCATCACATGCTCGAGGCCGTGCCCTACCAGGTCCACACGATCCTGACCGACAATGGCATCCAGTTCGCTGAGCAGCCGCGCAACAGGAATACAGCCTATTCGCGGCCGATGCGCTTCGACATGATCTGTGAGGCCAACGGGATCGAGCACAGGTTGACCAAATCCAACCATCCTTGGACCAACGGCCAGGTCGAGCGGATGAATCGGACGATCAAGGAAGGTGAGGCGGAGCAGAAAACGATCCGGGGGATCGTTTTCCCGCTGAACGTCAAGCGTTTCCACTACGACAGCCACGATCAACTGCGCACACACCTCACAGACTTCATGGCAGCCTACAATTTTGCCCGGCGTCTCAAGACCCTCGGTGGCCTGACGCCATACGAATACATCTGCAAGGTCTGGACCTCAGAGCCGGATCGTTTCATCCTCGATCCGATCCACCAAATGCCGGGACTGAACACACTTGACCCCTTCGAAGCTTTGCCGCGTTTTTGCTACCTCAAGAGCGGTGAAAAGATCGACAACATCACCGATTGGGCCCTGAACAAGTTCACCAAGCACTACGGCAGGGCGGCGAAGATCACCAAGGATGACATCTTTGCCTATGTCTATGCCGTGCTGCACGATCCGGTCTACCGTGAGACCTACGCGATCAACCTCAAGCGGGAATTTCCGCGCATTCCGTTCTATCCAGACTTCCACCAATGGCGCGACTGGGGGCAGGCGTTGCTCGACCTTCATATCGGCTATGAGACGGTCGAGCCGTGGCCTTTGACCCGCACCGATACCCTCGATGAGCGGGCCGAGAAGGCGGGGCTAAGCCCCAAGCCCGCACTCAAGGCCGACAAGGCGGAAGGCACGATCAAACTCGACAGCGAAACCACCCTGTCGGGCATCCCTGAAGAATGCTGGGACTACAAGCTGGGCAACCGCTCGGGGCTGGAATGGATACTCGACCAATACAAGGAAAAGACGCCGCGCGATCCGACCATCCGCGAGAAGTTCAACACCTACCGCTTTGCCGACTACAAGGAAGAGGTGATCGACCTGATCATGCGGGTGACACGGGTGAGCGTCGAAACGATGGCGATTACAGAAGCCATGTCCAGGGCCAGAAGAGAGGCCGGGCCAGGTGATTCAACCGAGAAACAGGAACCCCACTAACGCCAATCGTGTGTGGTAAACGTGTGTGGTTATCGTGTGTGGTTGAACTTTCTCTGCCACGTCTATGTATTTGATTTTTAGAGATAATTGCCAGTTCTGGGCAAATGGCGGAGACGATGGGATACGATCTCATTATTCCCACATCCATTGTTTTCAGATACTTACACGGGCAATGTAGGACATTTCCGCCCATAGGTCGAGATGTACCACACGTCGACTTCAATCCATGCAGGCCGGTTTGTCTGGAAGTTCCTCCATCAGTGGCTTGACGTTGATTACGCACCTCCTCCGCATTCCATCGACCTCAAGCGTCCGTTCGTTACCCGATGACGTGACAATAATGTCCAGAGGACATTTTCGGTGTTCAGCCCAAGCCTCCAGCCCCTTGAAGTTCTCTGGGCCAAAGAACACCCTGAAATCCTGAACAATCTCGCGCACCTCATGCAGTGCCTTCACGGCATGGCGGTAAGCGGTGGCTAGCTCGGCAAGTTTCCGTTGCTCTTCAGCCTTGGCAATGACGTCGAGTCGCTCGTCTTCTGTGCTGCCGAACCTCTCCAGTATTTCCACAGCTTCAGACGCTTTGTCAGGTGCGACATTCTTTCCCTTCAGGACGCTCCGGCCCCGTATTCGCGCAACTTTTTCAAATGTTCCCTCTGTGGTCTCCCTGCCATCTGGCAGAATAACAGACCTCTCGCCTTCCACACTCAGCCATCCATCATCTTTGTCGACGGCCTTTCGAAACACACTCACAGCTTTCCTCGCCTTGTGTAGGCTTGAATGGGGATTAGAGGTCTCAGATGCCATCCGCTGCAGTATCTGAGCATAGGCGACGAGGTCGGGGATATGATCTATCCGTTTGAGCAAAAACTCCCCACCAGTTTTCTCTTCCTCATCTGCGCGGTACCTACGATGTTCCTTGTTGAATACTGCATCCCCGAAGTGCTTCTTGGCGCAATCACTCCCCACAAGGAACAGCCACCCTTCACTGTCAGCCACCAAGATGCCTTCCTGACGCCATTTGTTGCGTGTGAGGCAGATGTTACATGGGGCATTGTGCCCATCGCGCTTTTTCGCAGATACCTCAATCTCGTCTTTGATGATGGTAACATTGCGCTCTGGGTGGGGCTTAATCCCCATAGCCACACCCTCAAACTCTTCTGGGTATTCGCTGGCCTTCATATGCTTGGCAAAGGCCGTCTTGATTTGCGCGGCAGGAAATCCCTTCCAAGGACCTTCGACGTCGATGTTGGTTGTCACCAAGTGATCACCTAAATATTGACTCGATGTTCACCTTATACCCCATATATTGCATTCGCGTCAAGATAGTGTGTACACAACCACAAATCACAGGAAAGACACGTCACTTCACATTCCCCACCGACCTAACACCTCCTCAGCACCTGCTGGGTCCTTCCTGATCCGTAGCACAGTCTGCCGCGTCAGCCCTGTCGCCTTGCTGATCTCCGATGCCCCTGCCCCATTGCCCAACATGTCCACGACCACACCCAGCGTCTCTCGGTCGTAGCTGGGCTTCTTGCCCCGGTACTTGACCTTGTCCTGCCGTGCGGCCTCTATGCCAGCCTTCTGGGCTTCCTTCGTGGCCTCCGCCTGCGCCTGTGCCGTTGCCGCCATGAAGGCGATCAGTGCGTCTCTCACGGCCTCCTGCATGGGGTCTTGTGTGGCCCCGTCGAAGGTCAGGCCATTGATCACGGTCTTCACCACGACCCCTTGTCGCATGAAGTGCCGGATCGTGTCGGTGACGTCCTGATAGTTCCGGCCCAGCCGGTCCACCCAGCGCACTACCAGCGTGTCCCCATGGCGCAGCTTGTCGAAGAGCCGCTTGCCCTCTGGCCTCTCCCCCAGCGTCGTGCTTACGCCTGAGACCCCGTGGTCAGCGATCACCTCGTCAATCTCGAAGCCTGCCGCCTCGGCCTGCGCCTTCTGGTGATCAAGCGTTTGGTCAGCGGTGGAAACACGCGCGTAGAAGATGGTCTTGGTCATGGTATCCTCGTGTACGTTTGGGTTCTGTCCGCTGAATATGGTGTACGTAGGCCCACGTCAACCCTTGTGGACACCCTTTCGGACTCTCCCGGAGGTGTACGCAGGCCTATACCCTTGCGGACAACAGGCCGTCGAACGCCGCAAGCGCACTCGTGCTGTGTCTGGGTGCGTAGCGACTGTACTTAACTTCCGCGTCAGCGCTGAGGAGAGAGCTTGCCCGAAGGAGGTTGAAAGGTTGGGCGTCCTCGTCGTCAGGACTCCCTCCCTCAGTCCCTATGGGGGAACCGGATCGTCTGCCGTATGTGAAATAGGCCCCTCACATGTGTGGGCTACAAACAATCCGGGTCCCATCGTCGAAGGTCAGACTAAAACTGAAACTCCTCACCATCCTCCTCGAACTCATCCCCGATTGCGTCCACGTCCCGCCACCAGTCGGCCAGTCTGCGGACCTTGGACCCTAGCCGCTTCTCCAGCATCCGGGCCACCGCGTCGATCTGTATGTCCGCCATCGTCGCAATCTCCTTTCCGACTTTCTCGTCGAGCTTCGCGGTTCGCTCTTGGATAAGCGCCTCCCGTTCATCGTCATCAAGCTCCTCCCGCTGCTGCCCCTTGAGGAGCGCGAGAGCGCCCTGCCAAGTGTCTGGGACCTCGGGGTCGTCTGAGCTTTCAAGCAGCCTGAGTGTCCGTCTCATGGACGCTACTGTGCCTTCTGATACTCCGGCAGTCTTGACGACCCGCGCCTTGCTGTAGAGCGGCTTTGGCTGCGCGTCATCGGTCTTGAAACACACCAGCCTCCATGCCGCATTACTCTTCTCGGTAGCCGTCATCGGGAGACGGGCCTTGGCGTTCTCTCGCAGCGCATGGAGCCGAGCGTCCTCGAGCCTGCCTTGCCAGATCACAATGGGAACCTTCTTTGCGGTCGTGGTTCGCTTGAACGCCGCGTGGCGATGATGCCCGTCGATGACCACCAGTTCCCCTGTCGTGTCGTCCTGCCAAACGTCCAGTGGGTCTACCGGACGCCCCTGCCTGATGAGGATCGCCAAGTCCTCTACGTGGTGGTTCTCGACCTCGTTCTCGCGATACTGGAAGTCGTCAGGTCTCGTTACGACCTCCGAAGGCTTCACCTTGGCCTTCTTCTTCCGGGTAAGTCCTTGGATTTCCTTTGTCATATTCTGCGTTCCGTTGCTGTTTCGTCTGTCGCTGTACGGTCCGCTACCTATGCAGAATGTACGCCCTGAGGCTGCATACCCTTGTCACAGCTTCAGCTGCCCCTCAGGCGAACCAAAGTCATCCCATGCCACCACCTCCGACCGCCTCCAGTCATCCTGAAGACTAGCTGTGGTCGCACCGTGTCCTCGTCGTCCACGAGGAGAGGACACCAAGCCACAGTGGATAGCATGGGTCGCTTTTGGCCTGCGCAAGGGACAGCCTTAGCAAGCAACGGACCAAATGAAGGAGCGGCAATGGTCATGCTTCAGCTGAAGCTCTTGTCTTCCGACCATCGACCACAAGACCGATGCCCTTCCTTCAATGGTGGGCCATTAACCGAAGCTCATGTTGCGCTCCTTCCTCGTCGTCCAGGTGGACGGGGAAGCATGAACCCATCAGAACGCTTCGAGGTATCCGTTTGCCCGGAATTCCGCCCAGACATCACGCTGGACCTCTTGGAGCTGGGCCTCTAGCAGACCATGCTCATAAACACTCGCGGCATCTTGTTTACCTACCCAGCCTCCAAGCTCATATCTCCGATCCTCAGGCACCCCGGCCCGTCTCGCCAATGTGCCCCAAGTGTGACGGAATGAGTGCAAGACCAACCTGCCGTCCGATGCCGACCCAAGCACCTGACGCCGGTATCTCGTGAACCATTGAGAGGCAGCGTTGACCTTCTGCGTAGATGGCTTGAGCGGCCACTCAGGAAAGAGCCTCCGCTCCTCTCTGGGCTTGCCCTCTTCCTTTCTTGTCGCCAACTCGACCCGATAGGCCAGTAGGCGCTGGGCTTCTTCAACCAATGGCACGTAGCGCCGCGCACTTGCAGTCTTGCCTTTCGCAATCATGAAGCCTGACCCATCCTGCTTCACATGTTGCAGTTTGAGCGCCCCGACCTCGTCGATCCTGCAGCCTGATGCCAACGCCAGCCTCAGCAAGTCACCTTGCCTGCTGCCCCACGCCGGAAAGCCTTGCAAGAGCTTGGTGACCTCCTCGGCGGTAAAGGCAGTTCTCGTTTCTTCTGGAGGTCGTTTCGCGGCCTTCCTCTTTGGAGTGCCCCTCTCCTCCACAATCCACGGATTGCGAACGGGCTTGCCGTTCTTCGTCTTGAGGAATTTTTTGTCCGAAATTGCCCATGCCCACATCCCTCTGAGCAGCGTCATATGCTTGGCAACAGTCTGCGCCTTCACCTTCGCCACCAGTGGCAAGTATTCCATCCTGAATTCGAACACCTTGTCCGGCGTGACGTCATTCAGCGTAGGGGTTTCACTGCCAAGGAAGGCCATCAAGTGCTTGACTGACGCTCTCACGTTCAAGGCGGTTGTCACGGCCAATGGGTCATACCCGAATGGGTTTCCCTCCTTGCGTTCTTCCAGATACGTCTCAAGCGCCGCCTCCAGCGGCACAGCACCCTTGAAGACCATCTTCCCGAAGGCCTCAGCCTCTTCTCCTCTACCTGCCTCGTCAGCCCTCTCCAGTTCGTTTGTGAGGACGTGATCAATCGCGGATGGGTCTTCCGCCTCGTCCATCGCCCGCCGCCACTCAGCAGCGCTCTCAGGACTTAGGTCAATGATCTTGCCGATGCTCTTCTTCCCCTTGTTCGCAAGAGCATCCGCCTCCAACTGCCTGATTTGCCCTAAGCGCACGTCCCTCATACGGACTGCCTCAGCATGTCGTTTAGTATGCAGGCCGAGCTTGATCTCGTTGCCGAAAGGCTTACCAGTCCAAGGGTTTTCCGTGCCCACGAGGGCGTTTGGCGTAGCCATGCGAAGCGAATAACCACGCCCACGAGGCTTAGTGAGATACTGCATGTCAGGCTCCTGCGAACCTGACGCGCTGTTGCCGGGCTTGATGTGGTCCAACATGTACCTCGTCATAGGACGTACCACGTACAGTTTTAACCATACAAATCAAAAGCTTAGGTGTGATGGCGGAGACGATGGGATTCGAACCCACGAGACCCTTCCGGGCCTACTCCCTTAGCAGGGGAGCGCCTTCGACCACTCGGCCACGTCTCCGCCGACGCGTATAGCGGGGGGTGGGGGCGGGTTACAAGGGAAAATATGGCGGTTTGGGGAGGGAGAATGCCGGGCTGTATCGCGTCGGTATTCTGTCGGTATTTCGCCGGTGTCCCGGTGGGGATGGACCGGGCGAAAAAAGAGGGGGCCGTTGGCCCCCTTCAGTTTCGCGGATCGGATGGTACGTTGCTGCCCGACCATATCTCTGCCTGTGTGTCCGATCCGCGTCCGGGGCGAGCGCACCCGCCCCCGAACCTGTTGACCTGCTCAGCTACACCCGCTCGTCGAGCCGCAGGTGTTGCACTTCATGCAGGTGCCGTTCCTGACCAGCGTGTAGTTGCCGCATTCGCCACAGGCCTCGCCCTCGTAGCCCTGCATCCGGGCCTTGGTCCGGGCGTCCATGGATGTCGCGGTGGCGGAGGCGGCGATGGCGGTGCGGCTGATCCCGATCGTTTCGGTGCTGCCTTGCACGGCCATGGCCACGTCGCCGCCGCGCCCGGCGGTGCCGACCCCCTGCCCGCCCTGCAACACGACAAGCTCTTGTGGCAGGCGCTTGCGCAGGTAGCCCGAGGAGCTGATCTGCTTGAGCACCTCCAGCGACCGGTTCGCCGCCTCGCCAGACATCTCGGAGATATTGCTCACGCCTTCCTCTTCGCCGCGGCCGAGATCGTCGAAGGACGCGCCCGAGGGTTTGACATGCGCGAGATCGGTGCGGTCGAGATAGCTCACCGCGAGTTCGCGGAAGATGTAGTCGAGGATCGAGGTGGCGTTCTTGATGCTGTCATTGCCCTGCACCATGCCCGAGGGCTCGAACTTGGTGAAGGTGAAGGCATCGACGAATTCCTCGAGCGGCACGCCGTATTGCAGGCCGACCGAGACGGCGATGGCGAAATTGTTCATCATCGCGCGGAAGCCCGCGCCTTCCTTGTGCATGTCGATGAAGATCTCGCCCAGCTTGCCGTCGGCATATTCGCCGGTGCGCAGATACACCTTGTGCCCGCCGACGATGGCCTTCTGGGTGTAGCCCTTGCGACGCTCGGGCAGCTTGTCGCGGGCGGCGCGGATCACTTCCTTGATCACCACCTTCTCGACGATCTTCTCGGCGAGAACGGCGGCTTTCTCGTGCGTGCTGCCGGACTCCAGCACCTCGGCGGCCTCGTCGTCATCCTCGACCAGCGCGCTTGCCAGCGGCTGGCTGAGCTTGGAGCCGTCACGGTAGAGCGCGTTTGCCTTGACGCCCAGCGACCAGGACAGCTCGTACGCCTTTTGGCAATCCTCGATGGTGGCGTCGTTGGGCATGTTGATCGTCTTGGAGATCGCGCCCGAGATGAAGCTCTGTGCCGCGGCCATCATGTGGATATGGCTATCCACGCCGAGGAAGCGGCGACCCTTGCGACCGCAGGGATTGGCGCAGTCGAAGACATGGTAATGCGCCGGGTCGAGATGCGGCGCACCCTCGAGCGTCATGGTGCCACAGACGTGATCGTTGGCCGCCTCGATCTCGCGCCGCGAATAGCCCAGCGACGCCAGCAGGTCGAAGGTGGGGTCGTTGAGCTTTTCCGCCGGAATGCCGAGCGCCTCGCGGCAGAATTCCTCGCCCAGTGTCCACTGGTTGAACACGAAGCGGATGTCGAAGGCCGCGCCGAGCGACTTTTCCACGCGCGCCAGTTCCTTCTCGCCGAAGCCGTGGCCGATGAGCGAGGTGTGGTTGATCCCCGGTGCGTTGCCGAGGCTGCCGTGGCCAACCGCGTAGCTGACGATTTCCTCGATCTGCGCCGGGCGATAGCCCAGCTTGGCGAGCGCCGCCGGCACCGACTGGTTGATGATCTTGAAATAGCCGCCGCCAGCCAGCTTCTTGAACTTGACGAGCGCGAAATCGGGTTCGATGCCGGTGGTGTCGCAATCCATCACCAGCCCGATCGTCCCGGTGGGGGCGATCACCGTGGTCTGTGCGTTGCGATAGCCGTGCGCCTCGCCCAGTTTCAGCGCCTCGTCCCACGCCGCGACCGCCAGTTTGGCGAGCCGCGCATCGGGGCAGTTGGCGTGATCGAGCGGCACGGGCTTGACCGCCAGCGCCTCGTAGCCCTCGGTCTCGCCACGCGCGGCGCGACCGTGGTTGCGGATGACCCGCAGCATGTGCTGCGCGTTGCGCTCGTAGCCCGCGAAGGCACCCAGCTCGCCCGCCATCTCGGCCGAGGTGGCATAGGCGACACCGGTCATGATCGCGGTGAGCGCGCCGCACATGGCGCGGCCCTCGTCGGAATCGTAGCCCAGCCCCATGTTCATCAGGAGCCCGCCGATATTGGCATAGCCAAGGCCCAGCGTGCGGAAATCAAAACTGAGCCGCGCGATCTCCTTCGACGGGAACTGTGCCATCAGCACGCTGATTTCCAGCGTCACGGTCCAGAGGCGCGTGGCGTGCATGTAGGATTCGGCGTCGAACGCGCCATCCTCGTAGAACTTGAGCAGGTTCATCGAGGCGAGGTTGCAGGCCGTGTCGTCGAGGAACATGTATTCCGAGCACGGGTTGGAGCCGCGGATCGCGCCATCCTCTGGGCAGGTGTGCCAGGCATTGACCGTATCGTGATACTGAATGCCCGGATCGGCGCAGGCCCACGCGGCGTGGCCGACATCTTCCCACAGGTCGCGGGCCTTGATGGTCTTGGCCACCGAACCGTCCACGCGGTTGATCAGCGACCAGTCGCCGTCATCCTTTACCGCCTTGAGGAAGGCATCGGTCACGCGGATCGAGTTGTTGGAATTCTGGCCCGAGACGCTGGCATAGGCCTCGGAGTCCCAATCGGTGTCGTAGGTCGGGAACTCGATGCTGCCATAGCCCTGCTTGGCGTAATCGAGCACGCGCTTGACGTAGGTTTCGGGGATGTGCGCCCGTTTCGCGCCGCGAATGGCCATCTTGAGGGCCGCGTTCTTGCCCGGGTCGACCGCGTCCTCGGTGCTGCCGTCCCATTCGCGGATCGCGGTGAATATCTCGTTGAGCCTGGCCTCGTGGGCCTTGGAGCCGGCGACGATCGAGGCGACCTTCTGCTCTTCCTTGACCTTCCAGTTGATGAATTCCTCGATATCGGGGTGATCGGCATCGCAGATCACCATCTTGGCGGCGCGGCGCGTGGTGCCGCCCGACTTGATCGCGCCCGCCGCGCGGTCGCCGATCTTGAGAAAGCCCATGAGGCCCGAGGATTTGCCGCCGCCCGAGAGCTTTTCGCCTTCGGCACGAAGCGAGGAGAAGTTGGTGCCGGTGCCCGATCCGTACTTGAACAGCCGCGCCTCGCGCACCCAAAGGTCCATGATGCCGCCGTCGCCCACCAGGTCGTCGCGCACCGACTGGATGAAGCAGGCGTGGGGCTGCGGATGCTCGTAGGCGGATTTCGAGCGGGTGAGCTTGCCGGTCTCGTGATCGACGTAGTAGTGGCCCTGCCCCGGCCCGTCGATGCCATAGGCCCAGTGCAGGCCGGTGTTGAACCATTGTGGCGAGTTGGGCGCCGCCATCTGGCGGGCGAGCATCACGCGCATCTCGTCGAAATAGGCGCGAGCGTCGGCCTCGGTGGTGAAATAGCCGCCCTTCCAGCCCCAGTAGGCCCAGGCACCGGCGAGCCGGTCGAACACCTGGCGCGCGCTGGTCTCGCCGCTAAAGCCGTCATTGTCCTTTGCCGCGCGCGAGCGCCACAGGAATTCGGGCACGCCCTTTTCCTTCACGCGCTCCAGCTTGTTGGGCACGCCCGCCTTGCGGAAATATTTCTGCGCGATCACGTCGCTGGCGACCTGGCTCCAGCCGGCGGGCACCTCGATCTCGTCGAGACGGAACACGGTGCTGCCGTCCGGGTTGCGGATCTCGGAGCTGGTGGTCACGAAGTCCAGCGCGGTGTAGGCGTCCTGACCGGCGGTGGTGAATTTGCGTTCGATTTTCATTGTCTCTGCCCCATAATCGCGTTGCTTGCGGGTTTTTGGCCCTGATGCGGCTGGCTCGTCCGGTCGCGCCCGTTGCGCCCGGAACGGGCGCGGGCACCGTTCCGGCTGCTCCGCTTGGTTCATGTCTGGTTTACCGTCCCGCGGGCCTGGCCACTATATATTGTGGCTCTGCAGTCCGCCCACACAAACTGACGTAGATTACGGTCTCAGGTCAACGAAAAAAATCGCTCCGGCGGCCGAAAAACCATTTGACTGTGATGGTCACGCAGGGCGGCTCGCCGGACCGTGATTCCTCCACGCGTGGCGCGACACGGGAAACCGCTGGGACCACCGGCGCTTAGCAGGGCAAGCTGAAGAATTGCATGAAAGATGTGCTCGTGCACGCGCCTTGGTCGGCGGGATGGTCGGGGCGGCGAGATTCGAACTCACGACCCCCTGTACCCAAAACAGGTGCGCTACCAGACTGCGCCACGCCCCGGACCATGCGACTAGATAATCGCCATCGCGCGGATTGGAAAGCGGAAACCGGGGCGGCGCGGAGGTTATTGTGCCGCGTCGCAGGGCCAGGCAGCGGCCTCTTGATCGACGGCCGGGTGACGCATTTCCCATCCCGGCGCGATACCGATCCGCCGCGCCATTCCGCCGTTGACCTCGAGCACGGTCTGTATGCCGTTACCGCCCATGATCGGGCGGGTATCGTGGGGCTGCGCCTCGTGGTGGACGCGGCGCACCGTGCCGCTGGCATCCATGAAGATCATGTCGAGAGGGATGAGCGTGTTTTTCATCCAGAAGCCCACCTGCTGCGGGCGCGGGTAGACGAACAGCATCCCGGCGGAGGCGGCGAGAGACTCGCGGTTCATCAACCCCTGCGCGCGTTCGGCCTCGGTATCGGCGGTCTCGACGCGGAATACCGCCTCGCCCCCCGGGCCGCGCAGTTGCGCCGTGCCCTCGCGGCAGGTCCCGGCCATCGCCGCACCGCCCGCAAGCACCAAGACGATTGCCCCGATCAGTCGTCTGAGCGAATCGCCGCTTCCCATCCACACACCTCGGTCGCCATCCGTCCCCTTTTACCATCGATCACGCGAATGGCCAGCGCCTCGCCGGGCTGGACATCGGCGAGCCCGGAGCGGCGCAGAACCTCGATATGCAGGAACACGTCCTCGGCGCTACCGAAGGTGTTGGCAAAGCCGAAGCCCTTGCCCTTGTCGAACCACTTGATCCGCGCGGGTTCCAGCGGGACGGCGCGCAGCGCGGCCTCGTCCACCTCCTCCAGGTCGGCGAGCCCGGTGCTGTCGGAATCCTCGGGAGGCTCGATGGCGTGAACCTGGACCGCCTGCCGTCCGCGCGCGGTATCCTGCACGTCAAGCTCCACCCCGGCGCGGTCGGCGACAGAGCTTTGCCCGAAATTACGCAGCACGTTGGCGTGCAGCAAGATGTCAGGTCCGCCCTCGTCGGCCAGCACGAAGCCAAAGCCCTTGACCGGATCGAACCATTTCACCCGGCCCCTGACCCGGCGAATTTCATTCTCGTCTGTTGTCACTCTGTCCTACCTAACAGCCTTCATCCCCAAGACCGTTTTCACAGATGCGTCATATTAGAACCCGTATGCAACCCAAAAATCCCCTTGCAACACAAACCCTTGCATTTCACGCAACGCGAAATTCAGGGGTTGAGCCGCAGAATTTCCCACACCTCGCCAGCCGCCTTGCGACGCCACGCAAACCGGTCGTGAAGGCGAAACGCCCCGTCCGCCCAGAATTCAATCTCAATCGGCGTGATCTTGAAACCTCCCCAAAAGGGTGGTCGCGGCGGATTCGTTCCCTTTTGCGCCGTCACGCGGGCGACCTCGGCCATAAGCGCGGTGCGCGAGGCGAGCGGTCGCGACTGCTCGGACGCCCACGCGCCAAGCCGGCTCTTGAGCGAGCGGGAGGCGAAATAGGCATCCGCCTTCTGCCCCTCCTCGCGCGTGACATGGCCGCGAAAGCGAAGCTGCCGACGCAGCGACTTCCAGTGCAGCACCCCTGCCGCCATCGGGCGTGCGTCAAGCTCGCGGCCCTTGGCCGAGCCGTAATTGGTGTAGAAGACGAACCCGTCCGCCGCGATCTCCTTGAGCAGGACCATCCGCACATTGGGCATGCCCTGCGCGTCCGCCGTGGCAAGCGACATCGCGT
This sequence comes from Roseovarius sp. A46, assembly GCF_004126395.1. Classification (NCBI taxonomy): domain Bacteria; kingdom Pseudomonadati; phylum Pseudomonadota; class Alphaproteobacteria; order Rhodobacterales; family Roseobacteraceae; genus Roseovarius; species Roseovarius sp. A46. Next base: position 25,345 of record NZ_PVWS01000028.1, read on the forward strand.
TGGGATCGTTGATTTCCGTCCCCCCGGCCTCGTCTAGCCAACGCCGCGCGATCACAAAAGGGTCATCGCCCGCGAATATTCCTTCTCGTTCCATTCGTCTGCTCCAGCCTTCGTTTCATGCGAGTTTGGGGTGACGCGACGCCAAGTCAACGTCAATCTCCGCCCACCGGCCGCCCCGGCAGAGTGCGGGCGGGCTTGATGCACCCTGCCCTATCGCCTAAAGGTCGGCAAAAGCGATGTGGCGGGGGCTGGGAATGTCGAACACACTGATGACGGGCAAGCGCGGGCTTATCATGGGGCTTGCCAATGACAAGTCCATTGCGTGGGGCATCGCCAAAGCATGCGCCGATGCCGGCGCCGATCTCGCCTTCAGCTACCAGGGCGAAGCGTTGAAAAAGCGGGTCGGGCCGCTCGCCGCCGAACTGGGCTCGAATATCGTGCTGCCCTGCGACGTGGCCGACATGGCCTCTGTCGATGCGCTTTTCGCCGATCTCGGACAGTACTGGGACGGGCTCGATTTCATCGTTCACGCCATCGGCTTTTCCGACAAGAACGAGCTGCGTGGCCGCTACGTCGATACCAGCCGCGATAATTTCCTGCGCACGATGGATATCTCGGTCTATTCCTTCACCGCCGTGATGCAGCGCGCGGAAAAGATGATGGGCGCGGGCGGATCGGCGCTGACGCTGACCTATTACGGCGCCGAACAGGTCATGCCGCATTACAACGTCATGGGCGTGGCCAAGGCGGCGCTGGAGGCGTCGGTGAAGTACATGGCCGAGGATCTCGGCAAGGACGGCATTCGCGTCAACGCCATCAGCGCCGGGCCGATCCGCACGCTGGCCGCCTCGGGCATCGGCGACTTTCGCTACATCCTGAAATGGAACGAGCTCAATTCGCCGCTGCGGCGCAACGTGACGATCGACGACGTGGGCCGCTCGGCGCTCTACATGCTCAGCGATCTCGGATCGGGCGTGACCGGCGAAACGCTGCACGTGGATGCGGGCTATCACGTCGTCGGCATGAAAGCCGTCGACGCCCCCGATATCGACGCAACCTGAGGGCAGGTCCCGTGACCGCGCTCGATCTCCTTGCCTTTAACGCCGTTCTGGCCGCCGCACTCCTCAGCCCCGGCCCGGCGCTGTTGTTTGCGCTGCGCACGGCGCTGGCCTTCGGGCGTGGCGCGGGGATCGCCGCGGGCATGGGGCTTGGGCTCGCGGCAGCGGGCTGGACGCTGGCGGCATTGCTGGGACTGGAGGCCGTATTCACGCTATTCCCGTGGGCCTACACCGCGCTAAAGCTGGGCGGCGCGGCCTATCTGATCTATATCGCGTGGAGGACGTGGCGGGCGGCGCGCGCCCCCGTCGCGGAGGCCACGCGCAAGCCGCGCGGGCGCGCGTTTGTCGATGGCGCGATCATCAACCTGGGCAATCCGAAATCGGTGCTGTTCGCGGCCTCGGTGCTGATCGTGGTGTTTCCCAAGGGCCTCTCGGCCACCGAAATCGCGCTCATCACGGCCAACCACATGGCCGTGGAATGGGTGTTCTATTCGGGCTTTGCCGTACTGCTGAGCGGGCCGCCCGCGCGGCGCGTCTATCTCGGCGCCAAGCCGTGGATCGACCGCGCGGCGGCGATGATGCTCGGTGCGCTCGGCCTCAAACTCTTGACTGACAGGTGATTGCCATGACCCCGGACCGTCTGCCACATGAAAAGGGCTTTCACGTAAGCTGGGATCAGCTCCACCGCGATGCGCGCGCGCTTGCCTGGCGGTTGCAGGGCGAGGCGCCCGAGACCGGCTGGCGCGCAGTGGTGGCGATCACCCGCGGCGGCATGGCCCCGGCGATGATCGTCGCGCGCGAGCTTGATATCCGCGTGGTCGATACGATCAGCGTGAAATCCTACAATCACCAGACCCAATCCGAACCGGTGGTCATCAAGTCGCCGGACGCGGGCGTGGTGGGCGACGGCGCGGGCGTGCTGATCGTCGATGACCTGGTCGATACCGGCCGCACGCTGGAGGTGGTCCGCGCGCACCTGCCGCGGGCGCATGTCGCCACCGTCTATGCCAAGCCGCTGGGGCGCGCGCAGGTCCACACCTTTGTCACCGAGGTGAGCCAGGATACCTGGATCTTCTTTCCGTGGGACATGGCGCTGCAATATGTCGAGCCCTATCGCGGGGCCTGACCGGCGCCCGGCGCGGCCCCTTGCCCCGCCCCGGCGCAGCGCATAGACAGGTCCGGACTGAGAAAACCGGCAGGGGTGACGATGGCGGGCAAGAGCATTTCCAAGGGTGCGATGTGGATCCTCATGGGGCTTCTCATCATCGGGCTCGGCGGTTTCGGTATCACCAATCTGGGCGGGCGGGTGCAGAGCATCGGCTCGGTCGGGACCGCCGAGATCGACGTGCAGACCTATGCCCGCGCGCTGCGTAACGAGATCGAGGCGCTTGCCGCCGAGCGGGGCGAGTCGATAAGCATGGCCGAGGCCGAGGCGGCGGGGCTAGACCGGCGGGTGCTGTCGCGCCTCGTCTCGCAAGCCGCGCTCGAACATGAGGCACATGTGCTCGGGATATCTGTGGGCGACGAGACGCTGCGCGACGAGATCGTGTCGATCCAGGCGTTCCAGGGCGCGGGTGGCGGGTTCGACCGCGAATCCTATCGTTTCGCGCTGGAGCAGGCGGGTCTGAACGAAGCCGAGTTCGAGGCCAGCATCCGCGCCGAGACAGCGGCATCCCTGGTGCAGGACGCGGCGCTCGCCGGGGTGTCGGCGCCCGAGGCCCAGGTCGATACGCTGCTGAGCTATCTCGGCGAGCGGAGCAGCCTGGCCTTTGCCATGCTGGACCGCGGCGATCTGCGGACCGGTCTGCCCGCGCCCACCGAGGAGGAGCTGCGCGCCTACCACCAATCCCACCTGCCCGAATTCACCACGCCAGAGACACGGCAGATCACCTATGTGCGGGTCACGCCGGAAATGCTCGTCGATACGGTCGAGGTGGACGAGGCCGCGCTGCGCGCCGCCTACGAGGAGCGCGAGGCCGAGTTCAACACGCCCGAGCGGCGGCTGGTCGAGCGGCTGGTCTTTTCCGACGAGGCCGCCGCGCGCGATGCGATGGCCCGGATCGAGGCGGGCGAGGATTTCGAGACGCTGGTCACGGAGCGCGGGCTCGACATGGGCGATGTGGACCTGGGCGACGTGAGCGCCGCCGATCTGGGCCCCGCCGCCGATGCGGTGTTCGACACGCCGGCGGGCGAGGTGACCGGCCCGGTCGAGACCGACCTGGGCCCGGCGCTGTTTCGCGTCAACGCGGTGCTCGCGGCGCGCACCACGCCGTTCGAGGAAGCCGAGCCGCAATTGCGCAGCACGCTGGCCGCCGACCGTGCGCGCCGGGTGATCGACACCGTGTCGGAGACCGCGGACGACATGCTCGCCGCAGGCGCGACGCTGGAGGAAGTGGCGCAGCAGACCGAGATGGAGCTTGGCGAGATCGCCTGGCATCCGGAGCTTGCCGAGGGAATCGCCGGCTACCCGGCGTTTCGCACGGCAGCGACCGAGGTGCAGCAAGGTGACTACCCGCAGATCGAGGCGCTGGGCGATGGCGGGGCCTTTGCGCTGCGTCTCGACGGAACCCGCGAGCCAAGCATCCGCCCGCTCGAAGAGGTGCGCGACGCGGTAGAGCGGGGCTGGCGCCGGCAGGCGGTGGTCACGGCGCTCAAGGAACAGGCCGCACCCGCCATCGAGGCCTTGCGCAGCGGCGAGAGCTTTGCCGCGCAGGGGCTATCGCCGACCGAGCTCGACGGCATCACGCGGCGCGATTACCGCGCCGACGCACCGCCGGATTTCGTCGAGACGGTGTTCTCAATGTCTGAGGGCGAGGTGCGCGTGATCGAGGGCGCGGGCCGTATCCATATCCTGCGCCTCGACGAGATCGCCCCCCCGGCCGAAGACGACCCCGATCTTGCGCGCATCGCCGAGAGCCTGCGCACGCAGATCGAGAGCGCGCGGGCGCTGGATCTGTTCCAGCTTCTCGCCAACGATATTCGAGAGCGCGCGGGCGTCAATCTCGACCAGGCGGCGATCAACGCCGTCCATGCCAACTTCAACTGAGGGCGCGCGCACGTGAACCTGACGCCGGATTTCGAGAGCTTTGCCCGCGCCCACGGGGCGGGCAAGAACCAGATCGTGTACACGCGCCTTGCTGCCGATCTCGATACGCCGGTGTCGCTGATGCTCAAGCTGACGGGAGCGGCGCGCGACGCCTTTCTGCTGGAATCCGTCACCGGCGGCGAGGTGCGCGGGCGCTATTCCATCATCGGCATGAAGCCCGACGTGATCTGGCAGTGCCACGGGAACACGAGCCGTATCAACCGCGCTGCCCGGTTCGACGCCGACGCCTTTGAAGAGCAGGAGGGCGACCCGCTCTCAAACCTTCGCACGCTCATCGCCGAGAGCCGCATCGCCCTGCCCGACGACCTGCCGGCGGCGAGCGCGGGGCTGTTCGGCTACCTGGGCTATGACATGATCCGGCTGGTCGAGCATCTACCCGACACGCCGCCCGACACGCTGGGCCTGCCCGACGCGGTGATGCTGCGCCCCTCGGTGGTGGCGGTGCTCGACGGGGTCAAGGGCGAGGTGATCGTGGTGGCCCCTGCATGGGCAGAGGCCGGTCAATCGGCGCGCGCGGCCTATGCCCAGGCCGCCGAGCGGGTGATGGACGCGGTGCGCGACCTCGACCGCGGCCTGCCGCAGGCCAGCCGCACGCTGGGCGAGGCGCAGGAGGATGCAGCCCCGGTGTCGAATTTCACCAAGCCGGGCTATATGGCGGCGGTCGAGAAGGCCAAGGAATACATCCGCGCAGGCGACATTTTCCAGGTGGTGCCGTCACAGCGCTGGACGCAGCCGTTCACCTTGCCGCCCTTTGCGCTCTATCGTTCGCTGAGGCGCACCAACCCGTCGCCGTTCATGTTCCATTTCGATTTCGGCGGCTTCCAGGTGATCGGTGCCAGCCCCGAGATCCTGGTGCGGGTGATGGAGGGCGAGGTGACGATCCGCCCGATCGCGGGTACCCGTCCGCGCGGCGCCACGCCGGAGGAGGATCGCGCGCTCGAGGCCGACCTGCTGGCCGACAGCAAGGAACTGGCCGAGCACCTGATGCTGCTTGATCTGGGCCGCAACGATGCGGGGCGTGTGTCGAAGATAGGCACGGTGCGGCCGACCGAGAAATTCGTCATCGAGCGGTATTCCCACGTCATGCATATCGTCTCGAACGTGGTGGGAGAGCTGGCCGAGGGGGAGGACGCGCTCTCGGCGCTGCTCGCGGGGCTGCCCGCCGGCACCGTCTCGGGCGCGCCCAAGGTGCGCGCGATGGAGATCATCGACGAGCTGGAGCCGGAAAAGCGCGGTGTCTATGGCGGCGGCGTCGGCTATTTTAGCGCAGGTGGCGACATGGATGTGTGCATCGCGCTGCGCACGGCGGTGGTGAAGGACCGCGACCTCTATATACAGGCGGGCGGCGGCGTCGTGTTCGACAGCGACCCCGAGGCCGAGTACATGGAGACGGTCCACAAATCCAACGCCATCCGCCGCGCGGCGGCGGACGCGGCGCGATTCTCGGGCGAGGGTAACGGCTGAAGGCGCGTTGGGCGCTGGTGGCATAAAGCGGTCGTTCAGGTCTTGGTGCCAATGCGCGGAATCGAGGCGCGTTAACGCGCCGCCACGCATCGCCGGGCCGCCCTCACGGCACGGCGATATGGCTGCAACCTGCGTGCCGCTCGGGCCTTTTTCGGATTTGGCAGCCATTAAGCGCGGCAGAACGAACCTTGGATCGCCGCACCGCGGCCCATCGATGCGCGGCTCACCTCAACGTCCGCTGAAGGCCAAGCGCAGCCGGATGCCATCGCGCGCAACCCTTGAACCGGGTTGATCCATGTCAAGGCAGCGGGCTGGCCGGATAAAATATATTCTAAATATCGAATATATCAGGAGACACACCATGACCACCCTTCCCCATCTCTGCCGCCGCGCCGCCGCGGCGCTCCTGCTTGCCGGATTCTCGCTGGCCCCGCTCGGGCTCGCCGCGGCGCCGCTGGACCTGCAGGAGCCCGTCGCCGCCGACAGCCTCAAGGAAAGCAAGCGCACTGCCCCCGGTCTCTACATCACCGCCGCCGAGGCGGGCCGGGTGCTGGAGGCGCAGGACAATGTCGCGCTGATCGACGTGCGCACGCCGTCGGAGATCATGCTGATCGGGTACGCGACGAAGGCGGCGGCCAATATCCCGTCGAAATTCGTCGATCCGAACCTCGCGGAAACCTCGCTCAAGGGCGAGTACGGAATGGTCGACAACCCCGCCTTCGTGGACGAGATGAAAGCCTGGCTTGCCAGCGACGCCGCCCGCGGCATCGACACGCTGCTGGTGATGTGCCGCTCGGGATCGCGCAGTGCGGCGGCCATCGGCAAGCTGGTGGAGGCGGGTGTCGACGTAACGCTCTACAATGTCGTGGACGGGTTCGAGGGCGACAAGAACGAGGCCGGTGTGCGCGCCGTCAACGGCTGGCGCAACGCCGGCCTGCCCTGGACCTACAAGATCCGCGAGGGGCTGCGCCCCGCCAACTGAGCGCTTGTGGCGCGCGCCTCTATGGGGCAAGAGGCGGGCATGGCCCGCCTCGTCCTGTTCAACAAGCCCTGCGGGGTGCTGTCGCAATTCACCGACCGGGGCACCGAGGGCAGCCCCCGTGCGACGCTGTCGGATTTCATCGACCTGCCCGGCGTCTATCCCGCCGGGCGGCTGGATCGCGACAGCGAGGGGCTGTTGTTGCTGACCGATGATGGAAAGCTTCAGGATCGCATCGCAAGCCCCCGTTACAAGGCGGAAAAAACCTATCTTGTGCAGGTTGAGGGGGTGCCGGACGCGGCCGCTATTGACGCGCTGCGGCGGGGTGTCGTGCTCAAGGACGGACCGACGCGCCCGGCGCAGGTTCGCCAGATCGACCCGCCGGACCTGTGGCCCCGCGATCCGCCGGTGCGTTATCGCAAGTCGGTGCCCGATCGCTGGCTGGAAATCACCATCACCGAGGGGCGCAACCGGCAGGTGCGTCGCATGACCGCCCATGTCGGCCACCCGACCTTGCGGCTGGTGCGCTGGCGGGTGGGGGAATGGACGCTTGACGGCCTCGCCCCGGGCGAATGGCGCGAGACGCGGGCCTAGCCGCTATTCCGCGCCCTGCCGCAGCACCGCCGAGACCGGCACGAGGCCCACGCTCGCCGCACGATCCTGAAGGCCCCAGAGCAGGAGCGCACTGATCGTGTCGGCGCGCAGCCGGCCGACCATGATGACGCCTTCATCCTGCTGCGTGGCGCGCATCGCCGCGTTGTCGAGAAAGCGGCGCACGGCGGCGGCATCCTGCCCCTCTGCGTCGAAATCGCGGAACAGCGTCGCCGTCGGCACGCCCTCGCGCGCGATGAGCTTGCGCGCAGTGTCGAGCCCGTTGGGCCGCATCACGAGGCCGTGGCCGCTCTCCAGCAGGATCGGGGCAAGCTGCGCGCTGGCCTCGCGCGAGGTCTGAAGGCCGGTGCCGTCGCCCTCGATAACCGCGACCGCCTGCGGCACGCGGTCAAGCCAGACGGACATCGCGGTTTCGACATCGGCGGCGGTCGCGCCCTCGGAGAGGTCGGCGGCGAGCAGCACCTCGAACCCTGCCTCGCGATAGCGCGCAGCCGCCTGCGCCGCGTCGGCACGGCTGGCCGGGATGGCGATGCTCAGCGGGTAGGGAAACGCCTCGAGCGCCGCGAGCCCAAGCGCGTCCTGCCCCTCGTCGATCAGCACGATGGCCATCAGCGGCTTGTCACGCGGCACGTCGACCTCGACGGCATTGCGGGCAAGCGCGCCCTGTGCCTCAGGGACGGTCTCTGGCTCCGGCTCGGCTGCGGACGCTTCCTCTTCGGGCGGTGTCTCGCCGATGCGCGGCAGACGGTCGGTGCTGACGTCCCCCACGCGGTCGCCGGTGAGGGCGCCGCCACTCTCTGGCACGATCCGGCGCGGGGTGGGGGCGGTCTCGGGCGCGCCGTCGTCAGGGGGAATGGTGGCGACGCTGTCGTCGGCAGGCGCCGTGCCGTCCGCCTGCGCGTCAGCGGCCTGCGTCGCCGCATCGCCGGTCGCGTCAGCCGGGGCCTGCTGCGTGTCGGGACTTGCCAGCCCGGCATCGCTCTCGCCGGGGTCGGGGCTTGGCGGTTGGGCCGGTTCGGTCGAGATCGACAGTCGCGTCTCGTCCTCGGGTTGCGCGGGGGCCGGGGCCTGCGGGCTGGGCAGAACCGGGCTGTCGCTCTGGACCGCGACGCCGCCCGTATCCGGCGCATCGGCGGGCGGCGCGCCGAGCGATGTCGCGTCGCCCGTGGCCGGCGCCGGGGCGGTATCGGCCCCGCTCAGGCCGCGCGTGTCGTCGCGGGCCGGTTCGGGCACGCGCGGCGCGGCGGCGGGGTCGGGGCCGTCCCCGACCTCCGGCAGGGCCGTCTCGCGATCCTCGCGAACCGCGTCGAAGCCCGAGCCCGGCGGCACCTCGACCGAACCGGCATCGGGGGCCTGCTTGCGCAGCGCCGCCATGTCGGCGAGATCGACCACCACCGACGCGGTGCCAAGCACAAGGCCAGACACGACAAGGCCTGTCATCATTCCCGCCAGAACACCGCGCATTGCCGCCCTCGCCCCTTGTTTCTTCCGCCCGTTCGCCCTTGTTTCCGGCCTAGCGCCCCTTGACGGTCCGGCGCAAGCCTGAACAAGTATACCGCGACCGGCCCCAAGGCCAACAGCCCCGTTGCCAGAGGACAGGCGCCATGCTGCTCTTGATCGACAATTACGACAGTTTCACCTACAACCTCGTGCATTACGTGGGCGAACTCGGGGCCGAGACGCGCGTCGTGCGCAACGACGCGATGGACGTGGCCGAGGCGATGGCGCTCCGGCCCGCCGGCATCCTGCTCTCGCCCGGCCCCTGCGACCCGGATCAGGCGGGCATCTGCCTCGACCTGACGCGCGCGGCGGCAGAGGCGAACATCCCGCTTCTCGGCGTGTGCCTCGGGCATCAGGCCATCGGGCAGGCCTTTGGCGGGCGCGTCATCCGGCATTCCGATATCGTGCATGGCAAGATGGGTGAAATCCGGCACAACGGCACAAGCGTGTTCGCGGGACTGCCCTCGCCTTTTGACGCGACGCGCTATCACTCGCTGGTGGTCGAGCGTGACAGCCTGCCCGATTGCCTCGAGGTCACCGCCGAGCTGGCCGACGGCACGATCATGGGCCTGCGTCACCGCGCGCACCCGATCCACGGCGTGCAGTTCCACCCCGAATCCATCGCCTCGCAGCACGGCCACGCGCTGTTGCGCAATTTCCTCAACATGATGCAGGTGCCGGCATGAGCGACATCCGCCCGCTCATCGCCGCTGCCGCCGACCGGGCGCTCACGCGCGGCGAGGCCGAGGCGGCCTTTACCATCCTGTTCGAGGGAGAGGCGACGCCGGCGCAGACCGGGGGCATTCTCATGGCGCTGCGCACCCGCGGCGAGACGGTGGACGAGTACGCCGCCGCCGCCGCCGTGATGCGCGCGAAATGTCACAAGGTACGCGCGCCCGAGGGGGCGATGGACATCGTCGGCACGGGCGGCGACGGCAAGGGCACGCTCAATATCTCGACCGCGACGGCGCTCGTCGTGGCCGGGGCGGGCGTGGTGGTGGCCAAGCACGGCAACCGTAATCTCAGCTCGAAATCGGGCGCGGCGGATGCGCTGGGGATGCTGGGCGTGAAGGTGATGATCGGTGCCGAGGCGGTGGAGAAGGTGCTCGCGGAGGCGGGTATCGCCTTCATGATGGCGCCGATGCACCACCCGGCGATGGCCCATGTCGGCCCCGTGCGCGCCGAGCTTGGCACGCGCACCATCTTCAACATCCTCGGGCCGCTGACCAACCCGGCTGGGGTGAAACGGCAGCTGACCGGTGCGTTCTCGCGCGATCTGATCCGTCCGATGGCCGAAACGCTGGGGCAGTTGGGGTCCGAGCGCGCGTGGCTGGTGCATGGCAGCGACGGCACCGACGAGATGACCATCACCGGCATCACCTGGCTCGCCGCGCTGGAAGAGGATGGCTGCATCCGCGAGGCGGAGCTGCACCCCGAGGATTTCGGCCTGCCCGTCCACCCGTTCGAGGCGATCCTCGGCGGCACACCCGAGGAAAACGGCCGCGCGCTCGGTGCGCTACTCGACGGCGCAAAGGGGGCCTATCGTGACGCCGTGCTGTTGAACGCCGCCGCGGCGCTCACCGTCGCCGGGCGCACGGACGATCTGCGCGAGGGCGTGACGATGGCCGCCGAGAGCATCGATTCGGGCGCCGCGCGGATGCGGCTCGCCGCGCTCGCCAAAGCTACATCGGAGGCCCAATGACCACCCCCACGATTCTCGAAAAGATCAAGGCCTACAAGCTCGAGGAGATCGCCGCCGCCAAGGCCGAGCGCCCCCTCGACGAGATCGAGGTCGATGCCCGCGCCGCGCCGCCGGTGCGCCCGTTTGGCGAAGCCGTGTTGCAGGCGTCCAAGACCGGCTATGGCCTGATCGCCGAGATCAAGAAGGCGAGCCCCTCCAAGGGCCTCATCCGCGCCGATTTCGATCCCGCCGCGCTGGCCGAAGCCTATGCCGAGGGCGGGGCGGCGTGCCTGTCGGTGCTGACCGATGGGCCGAGTTTCCAGGGCGCGCCGGAGTATCTGCGCGCAGCCCGCGAGGCGTGCGATCTGCCGGTGCTGCGCAAGGATTTCATGTACGATCCCTACCAGGTGGCCGAGGCGCGGGCGTGGGGCGCCGATTGCATCCTCATCATCATGGCGAGCGTGTCAGACGCGCAGGCGATCGAGCTCGAGGCGGCCGCGACCGAATGGGGGATGGACGCCCTCATCGAGGTGCACGACCGTGAAGAGCTGGACCGCGCGGGCGCGCTCGCCTCGCGCATGATCGGCATCAACAACCGCAACCTGCACAGCTTCGAGACCAGTCTCGACACCACCCGCAAGCTGTCGAAATTCGTGCCGCCCGAGTGCATGATCGTCAGCGAGAGCGGACTGGCCACGCCCGACGACCTCGCCGAGATGGCCCGCTACGGCGCGCGCGCCTTTCTCATCGGCGAGACGCTGATGCGCTCTGATGACGTGGCGGCCGCCACCCGCGCGCTGCTGGCCAATCCGCTCACCGCCGGAGGCATCTGATGGCCGGGCTCACCCATTTCGACGGCAAGGGCGACGCCCACATGGTCGATGTGTCCGACAAGGACGTGACGGCGCGGGTAGCGGTGGCCGAAGGTCACATCAGGATGGCCCCGCAAACCTTTGATCTCATTGCCGAAGGTCGGGCGAAAAAGGGCGACGTTCTGTCGGTGGCGCGGCTGGCGGGGATCATGGGCGCAAAGAAGACGCCCGACCTGATCCCGCTCTGCCACCCGCTGCCGGTGACCCGCGTGGCGGTGGACCTGACCCTCGACCCCGACCTGCCGGGCATACGAATCGAGGGCACGGTCAAGACCACCGGGCAGACCGGCGTCGAGATGGAGGCGCTCACCGCCGTTTCGGTGGCGGCGCTCACGGTTTATGACATGGCCAAGGCGGTGGATCGCGCGATGGAGATCGGCGGCATCCGGGTGGTTCTCAAGGATGGCGGCAAATCGGGGCGTTACGAGGCGACATGATCACGAAAGCACGCTCATTGCAGTTGTTTTTCGTGGATGGGCGCCCAGATGGCATGTTGACTGCCGAGGTTTTCAACTGGACAGGCCATGTTTTACGTATTCCCCGAACCCAGCTAAGAGAAGGGTTGGCGCGTAAGGAAGCCTCTTACACAGGTGTTTATCTGCTTCTGGGCGAAAGGGAGAGTCAACCTTTAGCCTATATTGGCGAGACCGAAGAACTGGGTGCCCGTCTCCGTGGTCATGCAAAGCAAAAGGATTGGTGGGAAACTGCTGTTCTCATCACAACGGCGGCGAATAATCTGCATAAAGCCCATGTGAAATATCTTGAATCGCGATTGGTTGAAATAGCGTATGGCATTCGAGCTATCGAATTGGAGAACGGAAATATCCCACCAAAAAGCAGCCTATCGGAAGCAGATCAAGCCAATATGGAGTCGTTTCTCGATACGCTTCAGATGGTGCTGCCGGCAATTCGGGTGGATATGTTCATGGACAAATCGCGTCCTTCTTCTGCCAGGCCTGAGTCTCTGTCGGTCTTGCAGCCGGAGAACATGGTTTTCGTAATGAAGACCCCAAAACATGGCGTTGAAGGTCGTGCCGTTTTGCAAGGCGGTGAATGGATCGTTCAAGCGGGTTCCAAGGCACGCGCGGTTTGGGCTGGTAATGAGCAGAGCAAAACGCATTACCACACGCTTCATGCTGAATTGCTGGCAAACGGCACCCTGCGTGTCGAGGGAGAACACGCTGTATTCCAGACCGATTACGCGTTTTCCAGTCCGAGCGCCGCAGCGGCCATCCTGAATGGGCGCTCTAGCAATGGCAGGTTGGATTGGAAGACCGAAACCGATGGCAGGACTTACGCGAAATGGGAAGTAGACCAATTACCCGAGTTGGAACTTGACGTATGATCACGGTCAACGCGGCACTTTCGCACCTCTTCGCCTTGGTCGAGCCATTGGAGACCGAGGAGGTGCCGCTGGCCGAGGCAGCAGGGCGCATCCTCGCCCGCGACGTGGCGGCGACCCGCGATCAGCCCCCCTTTTCCGCCTCGGCGATGGATGGCTATGCGATCGCCGAGACCCCTGCCCCCGGCGCGGTGCTGAGCGTGATCGGCGAGGCGGCGGCGGGGCACGGTTTTGGCGGCACGGTGGGGACGGGCGAGGCGGTGCGCATTTTCACCGGCGCGCCAGTGCCCGAGGGCGCGACGCGCGTGATCATGCAGGAGGACGTGACGCGCGAGGGGGCGGCCATCACGCTGGGCGACGGCATCGGCGCGGGCGACAACATCCGCGCCGCGGGCTGTGATTTCCACGCCGGGCAGGCAATGTGCGCCCCGCGCCGCCTGCGTCCCGCCGACCTCGCGCTGCTGGCGTCGATGAACGTGGCGTCCGTCCCGGTGCGCCGCCGCCCGGACGTGGCGCTCATCGCCACCGGGGACGAGCTGGTGATGCCCGGCGAAGACCCCGGCCCCGACCAGATCATCGCCTCCAACGCCTTTGGCCTCAAGGCCATGCTCGAGGCGCGCGGGGCAAAGGCGCGGCTCTTGCCGATCGCGCGCGACACGCGCGCCTCGCTGGAGACGGTGCTGGGTCTGGCAGAGGGCTGCGACCTGGTGCTGACCATCGGCGGCGCGTCGGTGGGCGATCACGACCTCGTCGCGCGGCTCGGGCCGGAACTGGGGATGGAGCGCGCGTTCTACAAGGTCGCGATGCGCCCGGGCAAGCCGCTGATGGCAGGGCGCATGGGCGCGGCGGCGATGGTCGGGCTTCCGGGCAACCCGGTCTCGGCGATGGTCTGCGGGCATGTCTTCGTGGCACCGATGATCGACGCGATGCTGGGGTTGGGCACCGCCCCCGCCCCACGCCGCACGGCGCCGCTCGCTGCTCCGCTGCCGGAGAATGGCCCGCGCGAGCATTACATGCGCGCGCGGCTGTCGGAGGACGGGATCGCGGCGGAGGACCGGCAGGACAGCTCACTTCTGAGCATCCTCGCCCATTCCGATGCGCTGCTGGTGCGCCCACCGCATGACCCGGAGCGGCAGGTTGGCGAATTGGTGGCGTATCTGCCGCTTTGACGGGCGGGTATGGCCTGGAGGGGACGTTCAGACCTTGGTGCCAATGCGCGGAATCGAGGCGCGCTTGCGCGCCGCCGCGCAGCGCCCGACCGCCCCCTCGGGCGGGCGCTCCTCAACGGTTCAAGTAGCGGTAATATAAGAAGTATACTGCACCATAAATCGCACAACTCAACCGCATTCACGCCCACCCGGCGGTCGGGCGCTGCGCGACCCCCCAAGCCTTGCGCTGAAAGACCGCGCAAGGCCAGTCACCTCACCGGCGCATCGGTCCTGGGCGGGGCGCCACCCGGGCACAGCATCGCCGTCGCCAACGCAAGCCTTGCGCTCCCGGGCAGGGCGATTACCTATCGAAGAGACGCCCTCACCACCCGCGAAAGGCCGCGCATGACCCTCGTGCTTCCGTTTGATAACAGCTACGCGCAGCTTCCGCCCCGCTTTTACACGCGCCAGAACGCGGTGCCGGTGCGCGAGCCCCGCCTCATTGCGTGGAACGCGCCACTGGCCGCAGAGCTTGGCATCGAAGGCGGCAGCGACAGGGAGACCCTCGCGCGCATTTTCGCGGGTAACGAGGCGCCCGAGGGGGCCACGCCGCTGGCGCAGGTCTATGCCGGGCACCAGTTTGGTGGCTTCTCGCCGCAGCTTGGCGACGGGCGCGCGCTGTTGCTGGGCGAGGTGGTGGACAGTCACGGGCGACGCCGCGACATTCAGCTCAAAGGGTCCGGCCCCACGCCCTATTCGCGTATGGGCGACGGGCGCGCCTGGCTCGGCCCGGTGCTGCGCGAATACGTGGTGTCCGAGGCAATGCACGCACTGGGCATTCCAACCACCCGGGCGCTCGCCGCCGTCACCACCGGCGAGCGGATCTATCGCGATCCCGGCGCCATGCCCGGCGCGGTGCTGACCCGCGTGGCGTCGAGCCACATCCGCGTAGGCACCTTCCAGTATTTCGCGGCGCGGCGCGATCTCGACGGGCTGCGCGCGCTCTACGACTATACCGTGGCGCGGCACTGCCCGCAGGTCGAAAGCCCCGCGCATCTGCTGGCCGAGGTCATCCGGCGGCAGGCGCGGCTGGTGGCACAGTGGCTGTCCATCGGCTTCATCCACGGGGTGATGAACACCGACAACACGTCGATTTCCGGCGAGACGATAGATTACGGCCCCTGCGCCTTCATGGATACCTACCACCCGCAGACGGTCTATAGCTCGATCGACGCGCATGGCCGCTATGCCTATGACAACCAGGCGCATGTGATCGTGTGGAACATCGCGCAGTTCGCCACCGCGCTGGTGCCGCTCATGCCCGACCAGGACGCGGCCATCGAGGAATTCACCGCGCTGGTACATGCCATGCCCGAGCGGATCGAGGCCGAGTGGCGGCGCGTGTTTGCCGCCAAGATCGGTATCGCCAAGGCCGGGGAGGAGGATGCCGCGCTCGCGGGCGACCTGCTCGCACGGATGGCCGAGGGGCGGGCCGATTTCACCAACACATTCCGCGCGCTGATCGAGGGTGGCGCGCGCGACCAGTTCCTCGACCCGGCGGCCTTCGACGCGTGGGAGGCGCGCTGGCGTGCGCGGCTGGCCCGCGAGGCCGACCCGGAGGCGGTGATGCGCGCCGCCAACCCGGCTTTCATCCCCCGCAACCACCGCGTGGAGCAGATGATCGAGGCGGCGGTCGGGGGCGATCTTGTCCCATTTGAACGGCTTCTCGACGTGCTGTCACACCCCTATGACGACCAGCCCAGCGCCGCCGATCTGCGGCGCCCACCGGCGGCGTCGGAGGTGGTGCACGCCACGTTCTGCGGGACGTGAGCGGCGTAGGTCTTCGTGGTGGTCATGGCCTGGAGCGATCGTTGCAGTGAGCCGCGCCATCGCATGTCCGCGGGCAGGCAATCCAACGGTTTTTCAGGGCACTTTAGGAACGTCTGAAAAACCTGCGACTTTCTGCCTAATCTGATAGGTTTGGGGCGTCCGCCAGAGGAGTCCTGCCGATGCCGAAACAGCCCGCCTTTCCCAGCCTGCGTGATGCGATGAAGAAGAAGGTNCTTCTTCTTCATCGCATCACGCAGGCTGGGAAAGGCGGGCTGTTTCGGCATCGGCAGGACTCCTCTGGCGGACGCCCCAAACCTATCAGATTAGGCAGAAAGTCGCAGGTTTTTCAGACGTTCCTTAGATCGCCTGCCCGCGGACATACGATGACACGGCTCACGGCAATGTCCCCTCAAGGCCAAACCCCGCCACCCCACCGCACCCGACAGCGCATATCGTGTGTCGCACGGCGGAGCCGGAACCCGTTTTGCTCATTTCTTTATGTATACCGTCGCATACTATCTTTCCCACGCCGCGCTTTTCCGCTATGAGGCGCCCAAGCGGACGAGTCGTCCGGACCGCACCGGATCGCAAGGAGGAGCCCAGAGATGGCCAACACCGACATTCCCGACATCATCTACACCAAGGTGGACGAAGCCCCCGAGCTCGCCTCGGCCTCGCTCCTGCCGATCATCCGCCGCTTCGCGTCCGCCGCGGGCATCACGGTCGACACCCGCGATATCTCGCTCGCCGGGCGCATCCTCGCCGCCTTTCCCGACCACCTGACCGCGGATCGGCGCCAGCCCGACCACCTCAAGGCCCTTGGCGAGATCGTCAAGACGCCGGGCGCCAACGTCATCAAGCTGCCCAACATCTCTGCCTCCGAGCCGCAGCTCGTGGCGGCGATCCGCGAATTGCAGGGCCAGGGCTACGCGCTGCCCGATTACCCCTACGATCCGGCCACCGAGGACGAGAAAGCCGTCCGCGCGCGCTATGACGCGCTCAAGGGATCGGCGGTCAACCCGGTGCTGCGCGAGGGCAATTCCGACCGCCGCGCCGCCCCCGCGGTCAAGAAATACGCGCAAGCCAATCCCCACCGCATGGGCGAGTGGACACCCGACAGCAAGACCCGCGTCGCCACCATGTCGGCGGGCGATTTCTTCTCCAACGAGCGCTCTGCCACCCTGCCCAAGGCGACCGGCGCGCGGATCGTGCTGGAAACGGCGACCGGCGAAACCGTGCTCAAGGACGGGCTGAGCTACCCCGAGGGCACCGTGGTCGATGCCACCTACATGAGTGCGCGCGCCCTCGACGCCTTCCTCGCCGAGGAGATCGACAAGACCAAATCCGAGGGCATCCTGTTTTCCCTGCACATGAAGGCCACGATGATGAAGGTCTCCGACCCGATCATCTTCGGCCACGCGGTGCGGCAGTTCCTCGCCCCCGTGTTCGAACAGTACGGCGACGAGATGAAGGCGCTCGGCGTCTCGCCCAACGCCGGGCTCGGTGACCTGTTGGAGCGGGTCAAGGACCGCAAGGATATCCTCCAGGCCATCGATGCCTGCATGGCCGACCGCCCGGCGATGTACATGGTCGATTCCGACCGTGGCATCACCAACCTGCACGTGCCATCGGATGTCATCATCGACGCCTCGATGCCCGCCCTCATCCGGGGCGGTGGCAAGGGCTGGGGCCCGGACAACAAGGAACACGACGCCGTCTGCGTCATCCCCGACAGCAGCTACGCGCCGGTCTATGACGAGGCGATCAGGTTCTTCAAGGAGAACGGCAAGCTCAACCCCGCCACCGCCGGAACGGTGCAGAATATCGGCCTCATGGCGCAGAAGGCCGAGGAATACGGCTCGCATCCCACCACCTTCGAGATGCCCGAGGGCGGCACCGTGAAGATGGTGCTCGACGATGGCACCGTGCTGCATCAGCATGAGGTCGAGGCGGGCGACATCTGGCGCTCGGCCTCGGCGCGCAAGGCCCCCATCGAGGATTGGGTGAACCTCGCCATCGCCCGGCAAAAGGAGACGGGCTATCGCGCGATCTTCTGGCTGGACGCGGCCCGTGCCCATGATGCCGAGTTGATCTCTTACGTGAAGCCCATCCTCGAAGCCGCTGGCGTCGCTGACAAATTCGAGATCATGGCTCCGCGCGAAGCAACCCGCGCATCGCTGGAAACGATCACCAAGGGCGAGAACACCATCGCCATCACCGGCAACGTGCTGCGCGATTACCTGACCGACCTCTTCCCGATCCTCGAGCTGGCCACCTCGGCCAAGATGCTGTCGATCGTCAAGCTGATGCAGGGCGGCGGGTTGTTCGAGACCGGCGCGGGCGGATCGGCCCCCAAGCATGTCCAACAGCTTCAGGCCGAGAATCACCTGCGCTGGGACAGCCTCGGCGAGTTCTGCGCGCTGGCCGAGAGCCTCAAGTTCCTCGCCCAGACCCATGACAACGCCCGCGCCCGCATCCTTGGAGAGGCGGTCGAGGCCGCGACGCAAGGCGTGCTCGACCACGACCGCTCGCCCTCGCGCAAGGTGGGCGAGCCCGACAACCGCGACAGCCACTACTGGTTCGCCCGCTACTGGGCCGAGGCGCTCGCCGCACAATCGGATGACGCAAGCCTCGCGCAGGAATTCGCGCCGGTGGCCCGCGCGCTGGCCGAGGGCGAGGCGCAGATCACCGGCGAGCTGGCAGCGGCACAGGGCAGCCCGGCGGATATCGGCGGCTACTACCACCCCGACGCCGGGAAACTCGCCTCGGTGATGCGGCCCTCGGCGACGCTGAACGCGATCATCGGGTGAGGTGCGCGGTGGGGGGGGCAGGTGATCGGTTTTGGCCTTGAGCTGCCGGTGATGCACGGAATCTTGAAAAGATTCCGTTCAAGAAAGTTTTAAACTTTCTTGATCTTACCTTGCCGTGACGGTTCCGCCCGACACTGACGTCCAACGACCGCTCAAGGCCATGAACGCCGCCCCCCAACCCTTCCCGCACCAAGCTACCGCTGATATAGCCAGACCAACCCCACCCCAACCGCGGAGCACGCCCCATGTCCAAGATCAAGGTCGAGAACCCCATCGTCGAGATGGACGGCGACGAGATGACCCGCATCATCTGGGATTTCATCAAGCAGAAACTCATCCTCCCCTATCTCGACGTGGACCTGCTCTATTACGATCTCGGCATCGAAGAGCGTGACCGCACCGAGGACCAGGTCACCATCGACGCGGCGGAAAAGACCAAGGAGGTCGGCGTCGCCGTCAAATGCGCGACCATCACCCCCGACGAGGGCCGGGTCGAGGAATTCGGCCTGAAAAAGATGTGGCGCAGCCCCAACGGCACCATCCGCAACATCCTCGGCGGTGTGGTGTTCCGCGCGCCGATCATCTGTCGCAACGTGCCCCGCCTCGTGCCCGGCTGGACGCGCCCCATCGTCATCGGCCGCCATGCTTTCGGTGACCAGTACCGCGCCACGGACATGAAATTCCCCGGCCCCGGTACGCTCAGCATGAAATTCGTGGGCGAGGACGGCACCGTGATCGAGGAAGAGGTGTTCCGCGCCCCCTCGTCGGGCGTCTACATGGGCATGTATAATCTCGACGCCTCGATCATCGACTTCGCCCGCGCCTCGATGAACTACGCGCTGGACTTGGGCTGGCCGCTCTATCTCAGCACCAAGAACACCATCCTAAAGCAGTATGACGGCCGCTTCATGGAGCTGTTCCAGAAGGTCTATGACGAGGAATTCGCCGAGAAATTCGAGGCCAAGGGCATCGAGTACCAGCACCGGCTGATCGACGACATGGTGGCCTGCGCGATGAAATGGAACGGCGGCTTCGTCTGGGCGTGCAAGAACTACGACGGCGACGTGCAGTCCGACACCGTCGCGCAAGGCTTCGGCTCGCTGGGGCTGATGACAAGCCAACTGCTCACCCCCGACGGCAAGATAATGGAGGCAGAGGCGGCGCACGGCACCGTCACCCGCCACTACCGGCAGCACCAGCGCGGCGAGCAGACCTCGACCAATTCCACCGCCTCGATCTTCGCGTGGTCCGGCGGGCTGCGCCACCGCGCCAAGCTCGACGACAACGCCGCGCTTGCCCATTTCGCCGAGACGCTGGAACGGGTGGTGGTCGAGACCATCGAATCGGGCGACATGACCAAGGATCTCGCGCTCCTCGTCGGCCCCGATCAGGGCTGGCGCACCACGATGGGCTTTCTGGAAAAGATCGACGAGAACCTCGACGCAGCACTCGGGGGCTGAGCGCCCTCAGCGCCCCCGGTTTTGCGTTTTCGCGTGCATCTCCGCGATCATCCGGCTTGCCGTCCGCTCGAAAACGCAAGGGATGATCGCGTGGATCAACGCCGCGCCCCCGGCCGCGAACAGCCGCAGCGCAAACCACCCGGCAAAGGCGGCATGTTCGGTATAGCTCTCATCCACACTGCGCGGATGATCGAGAAAGAGCCTGCTCAGCATCACATCTGTCCTCCTGTTCGGGTTTCGCGGACAGGGTAACGCGACAGCAGGGTGACATTGTCCCATTTTTCCTACCTTGATCAGTTTCCTTGGGAATATTTCCACAGTATCATCCAGATCATGAGCATCATTGACGATATCGACCGACGGATACTCGCCGAATTGCAGCGCGACGCGAGCCTCGCCCTCGACGCGCTGGGCACGCGGGTCGGGCTGTCGCGCAATGCCTGCTGGCGGCGTGTCCGTGCGCTCGAATCCGCCGGCGTGATCCGCGCCCGCGTGGCGCTGCTCGATCCCGCGCGCATCGGCCTGCCGCTCACCGTGTTCATGCAGTGCCGCGCCGGCGCCCATGACGCCGCCTGGCTCGACACCTTCGCCCGCACCATCGGCACGCTGCCGCAGGTGCAGGGCGTCTGGCGCATGAGCGGCGATCTCGATTACCTGATCCGCGCGCAGGTGGCCGACATGGCCGATTACGACCGGCTCTACCGCGCGCTCATCGCGCGGGTGCCGATGGGCGACGTCTCGGCCAGCTTCGTGATGGAGGAAATCCGCGCCACCACCGAGTTCCCGCTCAACCACGCCTGAACAACCGCCCGCCATTGTGACCGCGCAGAACCGTGCTAAGGTCACGCGCGGGCAATCAGGGGAATCGGAGCATGGCCTCTCGGGTGATCCCGGTCGATCCGTTCGACCTGGTGATTTTCGGCGGCACGGGCGATCTCGCGCGGCGCAAGATCCTGCCTGCGCTCTATCGCCGGTTCGTCGCCGGGCAGTTCGGGGCCGATACGCGGCTCACCGGCGCCGCCCGCAGCGAGATGGACAGCGACAGCTATCGCGCCATGGTGCGCGACGCCCTCGACGAGTTTGCCCCCGAGGCCGCCGCCGACACGTCCTGCCGCGATGCCTTTCTCGACATGCTGGCCTACGTGCAACTCGACGCGCGCGGCACCGAGGGCTGGGAGGCGCTCGCCGCGCGGATGCGCGCGGGCCGCATCCGGGCCTTCTATTTCTCCGTGGCCCCCGGCCTCTTCTGTGACCTGGCCGAGCGGTTGCATCACCACGGGCTCGCCGACGACCGCGCCCGCATCGTGGTGGAAAAACCCTTCGGCCACGATCTCGACAGCGCCCGCGCCCTCAACCGCACCCTCGCGCGGTATTTCGACGAGGGCCACATCTACCGGATCGACCATTATCTCGGCAAGGAGACGGTGCAGAACCTGATGGCGATCCGCTTCGGCAATGTCCTGTTCGAGCCGCTGTGGAACAGCCAGTATGTCGATCACATCCAGATCACCGTGGCCGAGAGCGTGGGCGTGGGCGGGCGCGGCGATTACTACGACCGCGTCGGCACCATGCGCGACATGGTCCAGAACCACCTGATGCAGCTCCTGTGCCTCATCGCGATGGAGCCGCCCGCCCGCTTTGCCCCCGATTCGGTGCGCGACGAAAAGCTCAAGGTCATCCGCGCCCTCGACCCGGTGGCGCGCGCCGACGCGGTGCGCGGACAATACGAGGGTGAGGGCGACCAGCCCGGCTACCGCGACCAGGTCGGCAATGCCGAGAGCACGACCGAAAGCTTCGTGGCACTCAAGGTGCATGTCTCCAACTGGCGCTGGGCCGGCACCCCCTTCTACCTGCGCACCGGCAAGCGACTGCGCGCGCGCACCAGCGAGATCGCGGTGGTGTTCAAGGACGCGCCGCACTCGATCTTCGGGGCCGAGGCCGGGCGCCACCGCAACATCCTGATAATCCGTCTCCAGCCCAACGAGGGGATCGAACTGGGCGTGACGATCAAGGAGCCGGGACCGGGCGGCATGCGCCTTGTCGACGTGCCCCTCGACATGACCTTCGCCGAGGCGCTGGGGCCGGAAGAGACCGATTTCCCCGACGCCTACGAACGGCTTATCATGGACGTGATCCGCGGCAACCAGACGCTGTTCATGCGCGGCGACGAGGTCGAGGCGGCCTGGGCCTGGGCCGACCCGATCATCGCCGGGTGGGACGCGGACGGCGAGGCCCCCCTGGCCTACGCCACCGGCTCGGCGGGACCCGAGGATGCCCTGATGCTCATGCACCGCGACGGGCGGCGCTGGCGGGAGATAAGACCATGAACCTGACCAAATACGCAGATGCCGAGATGATGGCGCTCGATCTCGCCAACCTGCTGGCCGGCGAATTGCGCACCGCGCTCGACCACAAGGACCGCGTGCTCTTCGTGGTGCCAGGCGGCACCACCCCAGGGCCCATATTCGATGCGCTCTGCGATACCGACCTCGAATGGGATCGCGTGGACGTCCTCTTGTCGGACGAACGCTGGCGGCCCGAGCTTCATATCCGCTCCAACACGCGGCTCATTCGCGCGCGCCTGCTGACCGGTCGCGCGGCGGCGGCGCGCTACCTGCCGCTCTATGCCCGCGCCGACACGCCCGAGGCGGTGCTCGCGGAACTGGAATCCAACATCGCCCCGGCCCTGCCCATCGACATCTGCCTGCTGGGCATGGGCGCGGACATGCACACCGCCTCGCTCATCCCCGGCGCCGACGGGCTCGAGGCGGCGCTCGCCCCGGATGACGCTCCGATCCTCGCCCCGATCCGCGTGCGCGGCGAGGAAGAGCCCCGCGTCACCCTCACCGCGCGGGTGCTGACGGGCGCGATCAATACCCATGTCGTCATTACCGGCGAGAAAAAGCACCGCGCGATCGAGCGCGCGCGCCACCTGCGCCCCATCGAAGCCCCCGTTGCCGCCGTGCTCGATGGCGCGACGGTCCATTGGGCGCCGGAGGACTGAGGCCCATGTGGGACGAGGTGAGAGCGGCGGCGCACGCCGCCCAATCCCGCCGGATCACCGATCTTTTCGCCACCGACCCGGATCGCGCCGCGACCTTCTCGGTGGCCGCCGACGGGATGCTTCTCGACTGTTCCAAGACAACGATGACATCGGCAGACCGCGACACGCTGCTCGGGCTCATCGACGCGCAGGGGCTGGCGGCGCGCCGCGACGCGATGTTCGCGGGACAGCCCGTCAACGAGACCGAGAACCGCGCCGTTCTGCACACCGCGCTGCGCGATCTCACCTCCGAGGCACTTACCCTCGCGGGCACCGACATCCTGTCCGATATCCGCGCCACCCGCGCCCGTATGGCGGATTTTGCCGATCAGGTGCGCGCGGATGGCTGGCGGGACGTGGTCAATATCGGCATCGGCGGCTCGCATCTCGGCCCCGAAATGGCCACCCGCGCGCTCAGGCCCTACCATGACGGGCCGCGCTGCCATTTCGTCTCCAACGTCGACGGGGCCGACATCGCCGACACGCTTCAAGGGCTCGACCCGGCGCGCACGCTGTTCATCGTCGCCTCCAAGACCTTCACCACCGTCGAGACGATGACCAACGCCGCCACCGCCCGCGACTGGCTCGTCTCCCACGGGCGCGACGCGGGCGCGCAGATGGCCGCCGTCTCCTCGGCCACCGACGAGACCACGGAATGGGGGATCGACCCGGCCCGCGTGTTCGGCTTCGGCGATTACGTGGGCGGGCGTTACTCGGTCTGGGGGCCGGTGGGTCTCGCGCTGATGATCGCCATCGGGCCGCCCCGGTTCGAGGAATTCCTCGCGGGGGCGGCGGCGATGGACGCGCATTTCCGCGACGCACCGCCCGCGCGCAACATGCCGGTGATGCTGGCGCTCACCGGGCTCTGGCACCACCAGGGCTGCGGCCACGCCACCCGCGCGGTGCTGCCCTACGACCAGCGCCTCGCCCGGCTGCCCGCCTATCTCCAGCAACTCGAAATGGAATCGAACGGCAAGGGCGTCACCATGTCCGGCGCCCCGCCGCCCGCGCCCACCGGGCCGGTCGTCTGGGGCGAGCCGGGCACCGGCGGGCAGCACGCCTTCTACCAGCTCATTCACCAGGGCACGCAGGTGGCCCCCTGCGAATTCATGGTGGCCGCCGAGGGGCACGAGCCCGCCCTCGCTCATCACCACCGACTGCTAATGGCCAATTGCCTCGCGCAATCCGAGGCGCTGATGCGCGGGCGCAGTGAGGCCGAGGCGCGCGAAATGCTGCGCGCCGCCGGGCTCACCGGCGCGGAACTCGACCGGCAGGCCGCGCACCGCGCGTTTCCGGGCAACCGCCCCTCCACCACGCTGGTCTACGACCGGCTCACCCCGCACCGGCTGGGCCAGATCATCACGCTCTACGAGCACCGGGTTTTCGTCGAGGGGGTGGCGCTCGGGATCAACTCCTTCGACCAATGGGGGGTGGAACTGGGCAAGGCGCTCGCCACCGAGATGGCCCCGCTGATCGACGGCGCGGATGCGTCGGCCAAGGACGGCTCGACGCGCGCGCTGCTCGCGTTCTTGCGCAGGGCCGGTTCTGATCGCTGATCTTCCTGGCCCGAGATGGACGCGCGGCCCCGTCGCGCCCGCAGAGGAACTTCAACCATGAAGTAATGAGGAACGTCTGAAAAACCTGCGACTTTCTGCCTAATCTGATAGGTTTGGGGCGTCCGCCAGAGGAGTCCTGCCGATGCCGAAACAGCCCGCCTTTCCCAGCCTGCGTGATGCGATGAAGAAGAA
>NZ_PVWS01000029.1:0-2759 GCF_004126395.1 Roseovarius sp. A46
GCCAGCCTCATGCTCGGTCAAAATGCCGATGATCTGTTCTTCCGAAAATCTTGATCGCTTCATTGTCCGTCCCTTCGTTGGGTCGGACTCTAGTTCCAAGTGGAGGAAAAATCCCGTGGCAGGTCAATCGTACTTCAGTACCTGGAACAGCACATCGCTGATCCTACCGGCGCCAGCCGGTAGTCGTTCAGTCCAATGTTTTTTGGACAGCGATGAAGCTGGAGTAAAGGCTGTTGCAAAGGCGACTTCCGACTCAATACTTCGTCAAGCAGATTATAATTTGATTAACGTTCAAGGTCAAAAAGAGGCTGAACTTGAAGATTTGCTGGACGCCAAAAAATATAAGGCTGCATTCTACTCAGAGTTTGAGGTTGATCCCACAATCGTCCCCCCAGGAGCAAAGGGTCAAAAATGGTCTGTTGCCATGGAGAAAAAATTTCTAGCACACGGAAAACTTTGGAATGACATGATTGAATCACAGGTAAAAATTTGGATCGCAAACTTCGCGAAAAGTAACATAGATGACATTGTAATTGAAGCTCGCTTTAGCCAAGTTGATGCGTTTGCAAAGTCACTGATCAACAAGCTTCAAGCTACTTAATATGGTTACGGATCCCCCCCGCTCAATCCACCACCGACACCAGGTGCCACCTGAGCGCGTCATTCTGCACCGGGTCAAAGTGCGTGACGCGGTTGGATAGCACCACCAGTTGGGTGACGTGGAAGGGGATGAGGGTGCCCGAGTTCTCTGTCAGGCGGCGCTGCGCCCGGTGATAAAGCGCGCGGCGTTTGTCGAAATCGAGCTCGGCGCGGGCGGCCTCTAGCAGGCGGTCGAATTTGGGGTCGTGGTACTGGCTCTCGTTCCATTTGGCCGAGGAATGGAACGCCTCGTTGAGCACCTGGTCGGCGGGGCGGGCGCCCCAGGCGGTGGCGAAGGCGGGTTTCTTCATCCAGACATTGGACCAGTAGCCATCGGCGGCGGCGTTGTCGAGCGTGACGCGGATGCCCGCGGCGGCCGCCTGTTCCTGGAACGCGACGCCCAGCACCGGCCAGCTCGGGTCCAGCGACGAGACGTGGATATTGACGTCGATGCCGTCGGGGTATCCGGCCTCGGCCAGCAATTCGCGGGCGCGGTCGGGGTCTGGCGGGCAGGACATGGTCAGGCGGTACTGATCATTGGGGGCGACGGGCGTGTCGCAGGCGGGCACGCCGCCACCGTCGAGGGCGAGGGCGAGCATTTCCTCGCGGTCCACCACCATGCGCAGGGCGCGGCGCACGCGGGCGTCATCGAACGGCGGGTAATCGGCGCGGAAGACGAGGCCCATCCAGTTGCCGGTGGGAATCTCAAGCAGCTGGTAGCGCAGGGATTTGTCGAGCGCGCGGCGCAGCACCGGGGCGATCCCGCGCTCCATGTCGAGCTGGCCCGAGAGGAACGCCTGTAGCCGCGCCTGCGCGTCGGGCACGCCGATCACCTCGATCCGCTCCAGCGCGGGGGGCCCTTCCCAATAGGCGTCGTAGGCGGTGAGAATGGTGTTGCCGTCGGGGTCGAATTTCTCCACCCGGAAGGGCCCGGTGCCGATGCCGGTCTGGTCCACGGTGTCGCCCGATCCCTCGGGGATGATGCGCAGGCGGGGATCCATCAGTTGCAGCGGGAAATCGGCGAAGGTGGAGCTGAGCGCCATGCGAACGGTGTGCGGGCCGATGGCCTCGACCGTTTCGATCATCTTGACGGCGGCGCGGGCGGGGCTTCCGTAATCGGGGTCGATGACACGGGCGAGGGAGTAGACCACGTCATCCGCGTCGAGCGTGCTGCCGTCGTGAAAGCGCACACCCTCGCGGATATGGAAGGTCCAGACGGTGCCGTCCTCGTTGGGATACCACCGGGTGGCGAGATCGGGCGCCGGGGTGCCGTCGCGCCCGGGGCGGACGAGGCGACTCTGGATTTTCTCGATGATCTGGAGGACGCGGCCCTTGGAGGCCGGGTCGAGGCTCGACTGTGCGCCGAAGCCCACGTTGTGGGCGTGGCGGAACGTGCCGCGCGGCTCTGCGAGGGCAGCGGTGGCGCAGAGGAGCGCGGCGAGGGCGAGGAAAGCGGGGCGTGTCATGTCACAAGTCTTGGCAAGCCGGGCCCGCCAAGGCAAATGTTTTGCGCATGCCCCGCGATCACGTTTCGACGCGCGGGCTCACCCGCGCTTGGCGATCAGCATGTCGTCGGGGCTGTGGCCCGCGGCGATCGCCTCGTTGAACCAGCGCGGCTTGCGCCCGCGACCCGACCAGGTGAGGCGCGGATCCTCGGGGTGGCAGTATTTCGGAACCTTGGCGCCGGATTTGGACGATGGCGCCAGTTCGGCCAGCGAATAGCCCAATTCATGGGCCATCGCCTCAAGCTTGGCGCGGGCCTCGGCCTTTTGCCGTTCCTCGTAGCTGTTGATGGCGCGTGCCACGTCTTTTTGCAATTGCCGCAGTTCCTTGAGGGAAAGCGCGTTGAGATCTGGATTGGCCATTCAGGTGCCTCTTTTTCCTATAAGTGCGTAAAGATAGATCGCCTTTTACAGAACGGCAATTCCAAATCGCAAGCCCCTTTGGAAGGAAATGACGAAATCGCGAATTTTTGCCAAGAGGAAACGTCATTTCATGGAAAGTCTGAACAACGCCTTCTGCTGCGCCGACGCGCCGATGTGAGGGCCATGCCGGGCATCAGGCAGCTTGTTTCCAGCGGCTTTCGGGCTGCTTCGGCCGCTCGGTTGGTGGACAGGCCA
>NZ_PVWS01000029.1:2920-40669 GCF_004126395.1 Roseovarius sp. A46
TTGGCCTGTCCACCAACCGAGCGGCCGAAGCAGCCCGAAAGCCGCTGGAAACAAGCTGCCTGATGCCCGGCATGGCCCTCACATCGGCGCGTCGGCGCAGCAGAAGGCGTTGTTCAGACTTTCCTTAAGTTTTCAATCCCACCGTTTGATGGTGCGATCCTTTCTCAGGCTTGGAAGGAAGCATTATGGGACAAGTCGTCACGGGAGCGCCACGACCACGCACGCCATCAGAGCGGCAATACAGCGATCGCAGGCTTCGCTCGCAGAGTTGAGCCGGGAGTGGCGCGGAGCGCGACGTGGGCGGCGCCCCTCTTTCCACCGCGGCGTTCAGGGGGCGTCGGCGATCTCACCGGTGAGGGTGAAGAGCCGCTTCGGTCCGCCCGCTGGCTCGATCTTGAGCGCACCGACGCCGCGCTTGCCCGCGAACTGCCCGGTGCCGCTCACCAATTCCCAAAATCCGTTATCGTGCAACACCGGTTTCTCCACGCCTTTCATGAACACCGCGCGCACGGTGAACTTGACGATCGCCACGTCACCGTTCGTCGCTGTGAAGCGCAGGTAACCCTGGGGGTCGCCTGCGTTGGGCGGGTTGATGTCGTGCCAGCCGAACTCCGTGACATCGGCCCCGGCGAGCACGCCCTCTCCTTCCGAGACACCCTCGCGGCGCACGGCGAGCACGAAATGCTTGCTGCCGTCGCCCATCTCGAAGCGCATCTGCTCTTGCGGATCTAGAACGGTCGTCACCGAGACCGGCGCGGCCAGTGCAGTGCCGGCCAGAAGCGCGAGGCTGGTCGCCGTGGCGGTGAAAATTCTGGTCAATCGCATGTCGGATCACTCCTGTTGAAAATAGCGCGACCCCACCGGGGCCGTTCCCAGAAGGCGGGCTTGCGCGCCGAATCTCAACCGCAAACAGCGGATCGGCTCGTCACATTTGCGTGTGTGAATGTATTGCCCGTGACCGTCAGTCGGGGCTGAGCATGTAGCCCTCGCCGCGCACCGTCTGCAAGTAGCGCGGCTGTTTTGGATCGCTTTCGATCTTGCGGCGCAGGCGGGTGATCTGCACATCGACCGCGCGCTCCTGTGCCTGCCCGTTGTCGCGCCCCAGCTCCTCCACGAGCCGCGTGCGGCTGATCGCCTGTCGCAGGTTTTCGGCGAAGATACGCATGAGCTGCACCTCGGTCGCCGTGAGCTTGACCGGTAGGCCCCCACGGCTGAGCTCGCCGCGCTCGATATCATAGCGCGCGGATCCCATTTGCACGATTTTGGGCTGTTTTTCCTCCGGCTCCGGCTCGGGCATCCGGCGCAGGATGGCGTTGATCCGCAGTAGTAGCTCGCGCGGCTCGAACGGCTTGGGCAGGTAGTCGTCGGCACCGGCCTCCAGCCCCTCGATGCGGTCGGTGGTTTCGCCCTTGGCTGTCAAGAGCAGGATCGGCGTGGAACTTGTTTCGCGCAGGACGCGGGTGAGGTCCAGCCCGCTTTCTCCGGGCATCATCACGTCCATCACGATCAAGTCGAAGTCGAGCCCCGCCAGCACCCGCCGTGCATGGCCAGCATCGCGCGCGACCGACACGAGAAAGCCCTGGCGTATAAGGAATTTGCGCAGCAGGTCGCGGATACGCTCGTCATCGTCCACAATAAGCAGGTGCGGGGCTGGCTCGGTCATGTGTCGGACTCCCTGATCGCGTGGTAGAGGCTGCGCAACTCGGGCTCCATCATCGCCTCAAGCACCTGCCGGAATCCGGCCACCGCTTGCGGGCCGGCGGCGCGGTAGGCGGCGCGCATGCGCGCGCGCTGCGCGTCCGAGAGCTTGCGTTCCAGCGCCGCCCCGGCCTCGGTAAGGTGCAGGTGCCGCTCGCGCCGGTCGCTGGTGCCCACACGGCTTTCCACCAGCCCGTCCTCTATCAGCGTGCGCAATACCCGGTTGAGCGATTGCTTGGTCACGCCGAGGATGGCGAGGAGGTTGTTGACGGTGGTGCCGGGGATGCGCGCGATGAAGTGCAGCGCGCGGTGATGGGCGCGGCCATAGGCCA
This sequence comes from Roseovarius sp. A46, assembly GCF_004126395.1. NCBI lineage: Bacteria > Pseudomonadati > Pseudomonadota > Alphaproteobacteria > Rhodobacterales > Roseobacteraceae > Roseovarius > Roseovarius sp. A46. The sequence goes on from NZ_PVWS01000029.1 coordinate 4,951, forward strand.
TGGTCGCAAGGATGCGGTCGGGATCGGCGGTGAAGCCGCGATAGGCGAAGAACATCGCCTCGATCCCCTGCCGCAACTGTTCGTCGGTGAGAAACAAGAGGTTCTCGCCACCCTGCATCTCTCCCATACCGGCACCCCGTTCACAAATCATCGTCCTTGAGATGATATTACGTCAGCTTTATTGACATTCCAAGATCGAATTGGTAGCGAATCGTGGAAACCGCGTAATTTTATGTCCGATGTGGTCGTAATTGGCGCAATAAATGGAAATACTGTGAAGGACTGGCTCATGGCAAGCTATGATGATCGCGACGGCAAGATCTGGATGGATGGCAAGCTCATCGATTGGCGCGATGCCAATGTGCACATCCTCAGCCACGCGCTGCATTATGCAAGCTCGGTTTTCGAAGGCGAGCGTTGTTACAGTGGCAAGGTATTCAAGAGCCGGGCGCACTCCGAGCGGCTGCTGAAATCGGGCGAGCTGATGGACATGCCGATCCCCTACAGCGTGGACGAGATCGAGGCCGCCAAGCGCGCGGTGCTCGACGCCAACGGGCTGAGCGATGCCTATGTGCGGGTGCTGGCGTTTCGCGGCGCGGGCGAGGACATGGGCGTAGCGGCCGCCCGCAACCCGATCCGCATGGCGGTGACCGCATGGGAATGGGGCAGCTATTACGGCGACGCCAAGACCAGGGGCGCCAAGCTCGACATCGCCAAGTGGAAGCGCCCGAGCCCCGAGACCATCCCCGTCGCGGCCAAGGCGGCCGGCCTCTACATGATCTGCACCATGTCCAAACACGCCGCCGAGGCCAAGGGGTGCTCAGACGCTATGTTCCTTGATTATCGCGGATACGTGGCCGAGGCGACGGGGGCCAACATCTTCTTCGTCAAGGATGGCGAGGTGCACACGCCACTGCCCGACGCAATTCTCAACGGGCTGACGCGGCAGACGGTGATTGGCCTCTTGAAGGACCGGCAGATCAAGGTGCACGAGCGCCACATCATGCCAGAGGAACTGGAAGGGTTCGAACAGTGCTGGCTCACCGGGTCGGCCGCCGAGGTCACGCCGGTGGGGCAGATCGGCGATTACAGCTTCGAGGTGGGCGCGATGACCCGCGACATCGCTGAAGCCTACGAGGCGCTGGTGCGCGCCTGACGCAGGTGGCCGCGTCTCGCAGGCGTGGCGCCGGCCTCTCCGGCGCCCGCCCGCTCAGGCCGCGTAATCCGATCCTTCCGCGTCGAGGATGGCCTTCAACTCGTCGAGGTGACGCTCAGCCTGTTCGGGATATTCCTCGAGCTCGCGCGCGGTCTTTTCCGCCACGGCGTCCGAGAGCACCCGAAGCGGCCGCCCGGTCTGGAGCGCGCGGATGTAGGTCTCGGCGGCGCGCTCGAAATAATAGAGGCGGTTGAACGTCTCGGCCACAGTGTCGCCGATCACCATGACGCCGTGATTGCCCATCACCAGCACCTTGTGCCGCGGATCGCGCAAAAGCCGCGCGCAGCGCGCGCCCTCGTCTTCGAACGCCAACCCGCCATAGGCCTCGTCCACCACATGGCGGTTGTAGAAGGTGGCGCAGTTCTGGTCGATGGGCTGCAGGCGGCTGTCCTCGAGGCAGGCGAGCACGGTGGCGTGGATCGAATGCACGTGCATGGCGCAGCGCGCGTGGCCGCAATGCCGATGCAGCCCGCCATGCAGCCCCCAGGCCGTCGGGTCGGGCGCGCCCGGCTTGTCCATGGTGTCGGGGTCCGAGGCGTCCACCTCGATCAGGTCGCTGGCGCGGATGCGGGCGAAATGCATCTGGTTGGGGTTCATCAGGAACCGCGTGCCGTCCTCGTCGATGGCGAGGCTGAAATGGTTGGCCACCGCCTCGTGCATCCCCAGCCGCGCGGTCCAGCGAAAGGCAGCGGCGAGGTCCACGCGCGCCTGCCAGTGCTCCATGTTGGGCTTGAGTTCGGTCACGCTCATATGTCTTTCCTTTCGTCATCGGTCAGGGGGCGCGAGGCCGCCCAGGCATAGCCGTTCTTGCACAGGATGCAGGTCTCGCGCAGTCCGTGCGGCTTGTTGGCGGGGGCCTGCAGGACGTGCCCGCCCGCGCCCTCCGCCAGCGCGGCGGCGCGATCGGGGTCGCTGTCGAACAGGTGCAGCGACGCCCCCGCGCCGCGCGGCGGGCTCTCGGGCACGAGGCCGAGCAGGGGGTGTGCCCCATAGGTGTGATCGGCGTGAAGCTGGATCAGATGGCCGTGGTATTCCATGATTGCAAAATCCTCGCTCAGCCGGTGTGGTACCATGCCGAACACCTCCGCGAGAAAGGCCGCCTCTGCGGACACATCGCGCACCAGCAGGTTGAGGCCAAAGCCCCGCAGGCTTGCCCCGAACTGTGCCGGGCTGACGGTCTCGAGATTCATGCGCATGCTCCTTTGGGGCGCAGCTTGATCGCGGCCCCCGCCCGTGTCAACGTGGCGCGCACATCCCCGCGACAGGACGCAGCCATGCCCCCCGCCGACCCGGATATTCCGCTCCTGCCACCCGATTTGCCCGGGCCAGAGGCCTTTACTTGCGCGCGCGCGGCGGTCGATCGGCTGTGCCTGCTCTACGAGCGTGGAACGCGGTTCCTGTGCGATGCGTTCGCGGGCGCGATCACCGGCAAGATCCCGCCGCGGCGTGTCCGCGCGCTTTACCCCGAAATCCGGCTGACCACGACCACCTTCGCCACCATCGACAGCCGGCTGAGCTTTGGCCACGTGTCCTATCCCGGCACCTATGCCACCACGATCACCCGGCCCGACCTCTTTCGCGCCTACCTTGAGCAGCAGATCGGCCTGCTTCTGGACAATCACGGCGTGCCGGTCACCATCGGGCTATCGGAAACGCCGATGCCCGTGCATTTCGCGGTGGCGGGCGAGGCGGCGCTCGACGTGCCGCAGGAGGGGGCGGCGGCGTTCACCTTGCGTGACGTGTTCGACGTGCCCGACCTTGCGACCACCAACGACGACATCGTAAACGGCACCTGGCAGCCGGTGCCCGATGGCACCCGCCCGCTCGCGCCCTTCACCGCGCAGCGGGTGGATTACTCGCTGGCGCGGCTGGCGCATTACACCGCCACCGATCCGGGGCATTTCCAGAACTACGTGCTGTTCACCAACTATCAATTCTACGTGGCCGAGTTCGAGGCCTTCGCGCGGCAGGCGCTCGGCACGCCCGAGAGCGGCTATACCGCCTTCGTGGTGCCCGGCAACGCCATGATCACCGATCCCGACGCCGACCTGCCCGCGTCCGACCGGCTGCCGCAGATGCCCGCCTATCATCTAAAGCGCGCCGATGGCGCTGGGATCACGCTCGTGAATATCGGTGTGGGGCCGTCCAACGCCAAGACCGCGACAGACCACATCGCCGTGCTGCGCCCCCATGCCTGGGTGATGGTGGGCCATTGCGCGGGGCTGAGGAATTCGCAGTCGCTGGGCGATTTCGTGCTGGCCCATGCCTACCTGCGCGAGGATCGCGTGCTCGACGCCGACCTGCCCGCCTGGGTGCCGATACCGGCGCTGGCCGAGATCCAGATCGCCTTGCAGGAGGCGGTGGCCGCCGAAACCCAACTCGACGGGTTCGATCTCAAGCGGGTGATGCGCACCGGCACCGTGGCCAGCGTTGACAATCGCAACTGGGAATTGCGCGAGCATGCGGGCCCGGTGCAGCGGCTCTCGCAGTCGCGCGCCATCGCACTCGACATGGAGAGCGCGACGGTCGCCGCCAACGGCTTTCGCTTCCGTGTGCCTTATGGCACGCTTCTGTGCGTCTCCGACAAGCCGCTTCAGGGCGAGCTGAAACTGCCCGGCATGGCCTCGGATTTCTACCGGTCACAGGTCTCACGCCACCTGATGATCGGGATTCGCGCGATGGAATCGCTGCGGCGAATGCCGCTCGAACGCATCCACAGCCGCAAATTGCGCTCGTTCGAGGAGACAGCGTTCCTCTGACTGAGCGAAAATCGGCACAAAATGCGGGAAAAACCCTTGCTTTTGCCCCCTAGTCGTTGTGTTTGACCACATCATGGCGTTTAATCGCGCCACCGAGGCCCCAGAGACGGGCAGTGATACGAAGGAGACCGAACAATGGCGAAGCCGATGACCAAGACCCAGCTCGTTGCCGCACTGGCCGAGGAGATGGGCAGCGACAAGAAATCTGCCGGTGCCGCGCTCGACGCGGTGGTGGCCGTCGTCACCCGCGAAGTGTCGAATGGTGGCGCCGTGCCGCTGCCGGGCGTGGGCAAGATCTACTGCCGCGAGCGCCCCGAACGCATGGTGCGCAACCCCGCTACCGGCGAGCAGATGCGCAAGCCTGCCGACCGCCAGGTCAAGATGACCTTTGCCAAGGCGCTCAAGGACAGCGTCAACGGCTGACCGCTGCCGGGCCGTCCGGGTGTTCCGGGCGGCCCCTTTGGTCCGGGTTGGCAATTCTTCCCTTGCCCTCCGTGACCGCCTCCCTTATAGAGCCGCAATCCGCGCCCCGGCCCAGGCTGGGGATTCGTGCGTGATGAAATCCATCCACCGGGTTTCGGGTGACCCTGAGACGCTAGTCAGGGGCTCGCCGGTGTTTTGAGAAGGAAGTTATGGCGATGAATGCCAGCGATCTGCGTGACAAGACCCCGGACCAGCTCCGGGACGAGCTTGTCCGGCTCAAGAAAGAACAGTTCAACCTGCGGTTCCAGGCGGCCACCGGCCAGCTTGAGAACGCCGCGCAGATGCGCCGCGCCCGCCGCGACGCCGCGCGCGTGAAAACGATCCTCAACGAGAAGGCCCGCGGTGCGGCCGCCGAGCAGGGAGTCTGAGACCATGCCCAAACGAATCCTGCAAGGCACCGTCACTTCGGACGCCAACGCCCAGACCGTCACCGTTTCGGTCGAGCGCCGTTTCAAGCACCCGGTCCTGCAAAAGACTATCCGAAAGTCCAAGAAGTACCGGGCGCATGACGAGAACAACACCTTCAAGAAAGGTGACGCGGTTCGCATCATCGAGTGCGCGCCGAAATCCAAGTCGAAACGCTGGGAGGTGCTGGAGGCCTGAACCTTCGCACCATCCGGTTTGATCGAAACCCTGGGGGAAAGAGCCAGAACAGCCCCCACAGGTCGGGAGAAACCACATGATCCAGATGCAGACCAATCTGGATGTCGCTGACAACTCCGGCGCACGCCGGGTGCAGTGCATCAAGGTCCTGGGTGGGTCCAAGCGCAAGTATGCGTCCGTGGGCGACATCATCGTCGTCTCGGTAAAGGAAGCCATCCCACGCGGCCGCGTGAAAAAGGGCGACGTGCGCAAGGCCGTCGTCGTGCGCACCGCCAAGGAGGTCCGTCGCGAGGACGGCACCGCCATCCGCTTTGACCGCAACGCCGCGGTGATCCTCAACAACGCAGGCGAGCCCGTCGGCACCCGTATCTTCGGGCCGGTCGTGCGCGAGCTGCGTTCCAAGAACTTCATGAAGATCATCTCGCTCGCCCCGGAGGTGCTGTAAGATGGCTGCGAAACTGAAGAAGGGCGACAAGGTCGTCGTGCTCGCCGGTAAGGATAAGGGCCAGACCGGCACCATCCTCAGCGTCGATCCCAAGGCCGGCAAGGCCGTGGTCGAGGGCGTGAACATGGCGATCCGCCACACCCGCCAGAGCCAGCAGACGCAGGGCGGACGCATCCCCAAGGCGATGCCGATCGATCTCAGCAACCTCGCCATGCTCGACAAGAACGGCAAGGCCACCCGCGTCGGTTTCCGGACCGAGGGCGACAAGAAGGTGCGCTACGCCAAGACCACGGGGGACGCGATCGATGCTTGATACCGCAACCTATACCCCGCGCCTGCGCACGCAGTTCCGCGACACGATCAAGCCCGCTCTGAAGGAAGAGTTCGGCTATACCAACGACTTGATGATCCCGCGGCTCGACAAGATCGTGCTCAACATCGGCTGCGGCGCCGAGGCGGTCAGAGACTCCAAGAAGGCCAAGTCGGCGCAGGAAGACCTGTCCGCCATCGCAGGTCAGAAGGCGGTCACCACCACGGCACGCAATTCCATCGCCGGCTTCCGCCTGCGCGAGGGGATGCCGATCGGTGCCAAGGTCACGCTGCGCGGCGACCGGATGTATGACTTCCTCGATCGTCTCATCACCGTGGCCATGCCCCGCATCCGCGACTTCCGCGGCGTCTCGGGTAAGTCCTTCGACGGTCACGGCAATTATGCGATGGGCATCAAGGAACACATCGTCTTTCCCGAAATCAACTTCGACAAGGTCGACGAAGTCTGGGGGATGGATATCATCATCACAACCACGGCGAAGACCGACGCTGAAGCCAAGGCGCTGTTGAAGCTTTTCAACATGCCCTTCAACAGCTGAGCCGGGGGAGGATCAAGACATGGCCAAGAAAGCAATGATCGAGCGCGAGAAAAAGCGCCAGAAGCTGGTGGATCGTTACGCCAAGAAGCGTGCCGCGCTCAAAGAGATCATCAACGATCAGGACAAGCCGATGGAAGAGCGTTTCCGCGCCTCCCTCAAGCTCGCGCAACTGCCGCGCAACAGCTCGGCCACGCGCCTGCACAACCGCTGTCAGCTCACGGGGCGTCCGCACGCCTATTACCGCAAGCTGAAAATCAGCCGGATCGCGCTGCGCGACCTGGGCTCCGCCGGGCAACTGCCCGGCGTGGTGAAATCGAGCTGGTAAGGAGACCCGTGTGATGAACGATCCTATCGGCGATATGCTCACCCGTATCCGCAACGCGCAGATGCGCGGCAAATCCACCGTGCGCACGCCCGCCTCGAAGATGCGCGTTCGCGTGCTCGACGTGCTGGCCTCCGAGGGCTATATTCGCGGCTACGATAGCGCGACCGGTGCCACGGGCCACCCGGAGTTGGAAATCAGCCTCAAGTATTACGAGGGCATCCCGGTCATCCACGAGATGAAGCGGGTCTCCAAGCCCGGCCGCCGCGTCTATATGGGCGTCAAGGACATCCCGCAGGTCCGTCAGGGTCTCGGCGTGTCGATTGTCTCCACCCCCAAGGGTGTGATGTCGGATGCAGCCGCGCGCGCAGCCAATGTTGGCGGCGAAGTGCTCTGCACGGTATTTTGAGGGAGGCCCGGACATGTCTCGTATCGGCAAGCAACCCGTGGCCCTGCCCGATGGCGTCACCGCCACGCTCTCGGGCCAGACCATCGAAATCAAGGGTCCCAAGGACGCCAAGACCTTCACCGCGACCGACGATGTGACCATCACTATCGAAGATGGCACCATCACGGTCACGCCGCGCGGCAAGTCCAAGCGCGCGCGCCAGCAATGGGGCATGACCCGCACGGTCATCGCCAACATGGTGCACGGAGCCAAGGAGAATTTCCGCCAGGAGCTGGAAATCCGCGGCGTCGGTTACCGGGCAGCGGTGCAGGGCAACGTGCTCAGGCTCAACCTCGGCTACAGCCATGACGTGGATTTCCCGATCCCCGACGGCGTGACCGTTACGGCGCCCAAGCAGACCGAACTGGTGGTCGAGGGCACCGACAAGCAGCTCGTCGGACAAGTCGCGGCCAATATCCGCGACTGGCGGCGCCCCGAGCCCTACAAGGGCAAGGGCATCCGCTACAAGGGCGAGTATATCTTCCAGAAGGAAGGCAAGAAGAAGTAAGGAACGCGACAGATGGCAAACAGCAAGAGAAAACTGTTCCAGAAACGCCGCCTGCGCGTTCGGAGCAAACTTCGCAAGGTGAATGCGGGGCGCGTGCGCCTCTCGGTGCACCGGTCGAACAAGAATATCAGCGTGCAGCTCATCGACGATGTGCAGGGCGTTACGCTGGCGGCGGCCTCGACCTTGGAAAAGGACCTGGGCTTCGTGGGCAAATGCACTGTCGAGGCGGCGGCCAAGGTCGGCGAGGCGGTTGCCGAGCGGGCAAAGAAGGCCGGGGTGACCGAGGCGTATTTCGATCGCGGCGGCTTCATCTATCATGGCCGCGTCAAGGCGCTGGCCGATGCCGCGCGTGACGCCGGGCTGAAGATCTGAGGAGACGAGAGATATGGCAAGAGATGACAACCGCCGAGACCGTCGCGACCGCGACGAAGCTCCGGAATTCGCCGACCGTCTCGTCGCGATCAACCGCGTCAGCAAGACGGTGAAGGGCGGCAAGCGCTTCGGGTTCGCGGCGCTCGTCGTCGTCGGTGACCAGAAGGGGCGCGTAGGCTTTGGCAAGGGCAAGGCCAAGGAGGTCCCGGAGGCGATCCGCAAGGCCACCGAGGCCGCCAAGCGTGGCATGATGCGCGTTCCGCTGCGCGAGGGCCGCACCCTGCACCACGATATCGAGGGACGTCACGGCGCGGGCAAGGTGGTGATGCGCACCGCCCCGCACGGCACCGGCATTATTGCCGGCGGTCCGATGCGCGCCGTGTTCGAGATGCTGGGTGTTCAGGACGTGGTCGCCAAGTCGAACGGCTCGCAGAACCCCTACAACATGATCCGCGCCACGCTTGATGGCCTGCGCAAGCAGACCAGCCCGCGCATGGTCGCCCAGCGCCGTGGCAAGAAGGTCGCCGACATCCTGAAACGGGGTGACGAGGCACCGGCCGCCGAGCCGGCAGAAGCGTAAGGAGACCTGAGCATGGCAAAGACCATCGTCGTCAAGCAGATCGGCTCGCCGATCCGCCGCCCCGAGAAACAGCGCCAGACCCTGATCGGTCTGGGCCTGAACAAGATGCACAAGACCCGCGAGCTTGAAGACACGCCCGCGGTGCGCGGCATGATCGCCAAGATCCCGCACATGGTGCAGATCGTCGAGGAAAAGGGCTGAGCACCGTTTTCTTGAAAAGAAAACGGTCCGGAAACTTTTGAAGTTTCCGGTGGCCTAGAATGAACGCCCTGGCCAGTGATGGCCGGGGCGTTTTGCTTTAACCATCACGCGCGCATTTTGCATGATTACCGCGAGAGCGTGTTCTCACGATAATTTTGCCCACGGGCCCGCCAATAATCCGTCATAGACGCTTCCGAAACGCCATCTGCTCCACAAACGGGCCCAGTGTCATTGTCGAGTAATCAGGGACACTCTCAACGGCAATGGTATGGCTTTTTCCCCGCATGACAGCATTGGCCGGGAGGGGAACTCTTCCTGCATCCACCTCCATGCGCGATGGATTGTTCCCATGTTTGGCTCTCCAACCCTATCTGTCCAGCTACGGTCGCGATGGTCGGTGTGGATGCAACGAACGGAAGAAGGAGGGTGACAAGATAAATGTATTTCATAATGAGTCCTCAGCTGGAAGATGCCGTTAACCAATCATTAACAATCGTTAAGATAAGTGTTTTGGGTGGCGCTCGCAACTGAAACGAGAACGCCAACTTTAATGATTGTTGGGGCTATCTCAGCGTTTTATGTCTTTGTTCTAAGAAGGATCGTTTGCTCGTCACGTCGCATTCCCACCACCACACACCCCAGCGTCACCCGTAGCGCGTCGGCAAGTTCGTCCACCGTCTCGGTGGACACGAACAGCCCGCCGGTGGCATCGGGCAGGCATTTCGCCACCGTCTGCCCATCCAGCGCCTTTGCCTCGGGGCTGTTCCACGAAAACGGGTCATAGACCACGCGAAAGCCGATGACGTGCACGGTCAGCCCCGGCGCGGTCCCGGCCAGCTGCGCGCCCAGTGCGCAGGGAGTGCCGCCGCATGTCTCGTTGCCGTCGGTCACCAGCACCACGATCCCCTCGCCGTCCAGCACGTCCGCAGCCGCCGTGACCGAGGCCGCGAGCGGCGTCAGGCCACCGGGGGCGAGCCCCTCTATCCCCGCCACCACCGCCGGGCCTGCATCGGCCCGGGGGCCAAAGCGCAGGTCGATCCCCGAACAGGCATTACTCCCGCCCGGCCCGTAGGTCAGCAGCCCCACCCGCCGGTAGGGCGCGATATCCGGCATCGCCGCGCGCACCGCGCGGCGCGCGTCCTCGATCCTCGTGGGCGCAGTCAGGTCATGGCCCACCTCACCCATCGAGCCCGACCCATCGAAGACCAGCATCGCGTCGCGCGCGCAGCCCGCCGCCGCCTGCGGCGCGGGCCCCGGCAGGGCAGTGACGGCAAGGGCAAGGCAAAGGGGCAGGGCGCGCATGTGCAGGTTCCGTGACAGGACTCATCACAGCGTAACGCGCCCGCGCCCGGTGTCCATAAAAAGGGTTTTGATGGCACCGCGCGGGCCAAGCGGCTAGGCTCGCCCCATGCAGACCATCGAATATTTCTATTCGGCCCACTCGGCCTTTGCCTGGCTCGGCTCGGCGCGCCTGTCGGAAATCTGCGCCCGCCACGGCGCGCGGTTGCTGCACAAGCCCATCGAGTTGTCCCCGGTGGTGGAGGCCGCGGGCGGCCAGCCCTTCTCCGGGCGCACACAGGCGCATGTGGATTACTTCTTTGGCCGCGATATAGAGCATTGGGCCGAGTATCGCGGCGTTGCCGTGATCCACTGCCGCCCCACCTATCACGACGCACCGCTCGCCCTGCCCAACGGCGCGATCATCGCGGCGCAGGATGCGGGGCAGGGGGCCGATGCGCTGGCCCACGCGATTCTCGGCGCGCATTGGCGCGACGATGCCGATATCTCGGACCCGGCCACGCTCGCGCCGCTGATCGCGGGATGCGGCCTGGATGCCGACGCCATACTCGCCGCCGCGCGCGCCGCGCCGGTGCAGGCGCTGCACCGCGCCAACACCGAAGAGGCGATCGCGCGCCACGTCTTCGGCTCGCCCACCTATGTCGTCGGCGGCGATCCGTTCTACGGGCAGGACCGGCTCGCATTGGTGGAACGCGCGCTCACCCGGCCCTTTGCCCCAAGCACATGGCGCAACCCGCCCGTGGGCTGACAGACGGGCGGGCAACTCGGCCCTTGATCCCCGCGCGACCTGCGTCTATACGCGCCCGGTGGCCCGAGGGCCCTCATCAACCAGCAAAGCCGTGTTCGGCCGCTCCCGTCGCTGGGGGCCGCATCCGGCAAGGAGAAGCGACAATGAAACTGCACGAACTTCGTGACAACGACGGCGCGACCAAGCGCAAGAAACGCATCGGCCGCGGCCCCGGCTCTGGCATGGGCAAGATGGGCGGACGCGGCATCAAGGGCCAGAAATCCCGCTCTGGCGTGGCGATCAAGGGCTACGAGGGCGGCCAGATGCCGCTCTATCAGCGCTTGCCCAAGCGCGGCTTTACCAAGCCGAACCGCAAATCCTACGCGGTGATCAACCTTGGCCTGATCCAGAAATTCGTCGAGGCCGGCAAGATCGACGCCGCCCAGCCGATCACCGAGGACGTGCTCGTGGCCTCGGGCCTCGTGCGGCGCAAGCGCGACGGCATCCGTGTGCTGGCAAAGGGCGAGGTGAGCACCAAGCTCGAACTGCAAGTGTCCGGCGCGTCGAAATCCGCCGTCGCGGCGGTCGAGCAGGCCGGGGGCAGCCTTACGGTCACGACGGCGCAGGCCGCCGAATAAGAGGTTGTGAGCGGGCCTGCGCCCGCTTACATACGCCTCAGGTTTTCCGATGACGCCGCCTGAGCTGAAAACCGGCTTTGGCGGCGTTCGCACATGAGAGAGACCCGCGCATGGTATCTGCAGCAGAGCAAATGGCCGCCAACACAAGCTGGTCCGCGCTTGGCAAGGCCACCGATCTCCGCAACCGCATCCTGTTCACGCTCGGGCTGCTGATCGTCTATCGCCTCGGCACCTTCATTCCCGTCCCCGGCATCGACGGCGCCGCGCTTCGTGAATTCATGGAGGGGGCGCAGGCCACCATCGGCGGGATGCTGTCGATGTTCACCGGCGGCGCGTTGGGGCGGATGGGCATCTTCGCGCTCGGCATCATGCCCTATATCTCGGCCTCGATCATCGTGCAGCTTCTCTCGGCGATGGTGCCCACGCTCCAGCAGTTGAAGAAAGAGGGCGAACAGGGCCGCAAGAAACTCAACCAGTACACGCGCTACGGCACGGTGGGGCTTGCGACGCTGCAAAGCTACGGCCTCGCGGTCAGTCTGCAATCGGGCGATATGGTCACCGATCCGGGCCTGTTCTTCATCGCGTCGTGCATGATCACGCTGGTCGGCGGCACCATGTTCCTTATGTGGCTGGGCGAGCAGATCACCGCGCGCGGCGTGGGCAACGGCATCTCGCTGATCATCTTCGTCGGCATCATCGCCGAGGTTCCCGCGGCCCTGGCACAGTTCTTCGCCTCCGGTCGCTCGGGCGCGATCAGCCCGGCGGTCATCATCGGCGTGATGGTGATGGTGGTGGCGGTTATTGCCTTCGTGGTGTTCATGGAGCGCAGCTTGCGCAAGATCCACATCCAGTACCCGCGCCGACAGGTGGGGATGAAGGTCTATGACGGCGGCTCGTCGCACCTGCCGGTCAAGGTCAACCCGGCGGGCGTGATCCCGGCGATCTTCGCCTCCTCGCTGTTGCTTCTGCCCGCCACGGTGGGGACGTTCTCGGGTAATGCCACCAGCCCGGTGATGTCCACGATCCTTGCCTATTTCGGCCCGGGACAGCCGCTCTACCTGGTGTTCTTCACCGCGATGATCGTGTTCTTCACGTATTTCTACACGTTCAACGTGGCGTTCAAGCCCGATGACGTGGCCGAGAACCTCAAGAACCAGAACGGGTTCGTGCCCGGCATCCGCCCGGGCAAGCGCACCGAGCAATTCATCGAATACGTCCTCAACCGCATCCTCGTGCTGGGGTCGGCCTATCTCGTGGCGGTCATGCTCCTGCCGGAAATCCTGCGCAGCCAGTTCGCGATCCCGTTCTATTTCGGCGGCACGTCGGTGCTGATCGTGGTCTCGGTCACGATGGACACGATCCAGCAGGTGCAATCGCATCTCCTGGCCCATCAATACGAGGGGCTGATCGAGAAATCGCAACTGAGCGGCAAGGGCCGCAAGAAGGGACGCCGCAAGGGAGGGACCCGCCGATGAACATCATTCTTCTGGGGCCGCCGGGCGCGGGCAAGGGCACGCAGGCGCAGATGCTTGTCGAGAGCCGCGGCATGATCCAGCTCTCCACCGGCGACATGCTGCGCGAGGCCAAAGACAGCGGCTCCGAGATGGGTCGGATCGTGGCCGACGTGATGGCGCGCGGCGACCTCGTGACCGACGAGATCGTGATCGGTCTCATCCGCGAGAAACTGCAGGGCGACAAGCGCGGCGGGTTCATCTTCGACGGCTTTCCGCGCACGCTGGCGCAGGCCGACGCGCTTGCCGACCTGCTCGACGAGCAGGGCGAGACGCTCGACGCCGTGGTCGAGATGCAGGTCGATGACGATACGCTGGTCAAGCGCATCGTCGGCCGCGCCGCCGAGGCGGCGGCGGCCGGGCAACCCGTGCGCGCCGACGACAACGAGGAGAGCGTCCGCCACCGGTTGATGGAGTACTACAAGAAAACCGCGCCGCTCATCGGCTATTACCACGCCAAGGGCAAGCTTGCGCCGGTCGATGGCATGGGCAGCATGGACGAGGTCAAGGCGGCTATCGCGGCGACGCTCGACAAATAACCGGACGGGGGCTTGACGCCCCCTTCATTTCCCCATAACCAGCCCTATCTCTCACGCGAGAGCGATTCCCGCCGGGGGCGGCCCGGTGGTATCGACATCCCGAATTCAGCTGCGGCCCGGAGCGGTAAACGCCTCGGGCCTGCGTTGTGAAAAAAGGTTCTGGAGCTACGGAACCGCAACGAAAAGGAAAAGACACTTGGCACGTATCGCCGGCGTTAACATCCCGACATCGAAACGGGTGCCCGTCGCCCTCACCTACATCACCGGAATCGGCCCCTCCTCGGCACGGGCCATCTGCGAGGCCACCGGCATCGACCAGGCCCGCCGCGTCAACGAGCTCTCGGACGCCGAGGCACTGGCCCTGCGCGAGCATATCGACGCCAACTTCACCGTCGAGGGCGACCTGCGCCGCGAGACGCAGATGAACATCAAGCGCCTGATGGACCTCGGCTGCTATCGCGGCCTGCGCCACCGCCGCAACCTGCCGGTCCGTGGCCAGCGCACCCATACCAACGCCCGCACCCGCAAGGGCCCGGCGAAACCCATCGCCGGCAAGAAGAAATAAGGGAGGGCAGCAGATATGGCACGCGATACCAAACGCACGAAAAAGAAGGCCTCCAAGAACATCGCCACAGGCGTGGCGCATGTGAACTCGTCCTTCAACAACACCAAGATCCTGATCTCAGACGTGCAGGGCAATGCCATCGCATGGTCGTCGGCTGGCACCATGGGTTTCAAGGGCTCGCGCAAGTCGACCCCCTATGCCGCGCAGCTTGCCGCCGAAGACGCGGGCAAGAAGGCGCAGGAACACGGGATGCGCACGCTCGAGGTCGAGGTTCAGGGCCCCGGATCGGGCCGCGAATCGGCGCTGCGCGCGCTCGCGGCAGTGGGGTTCAATATTACCTCGATCCGCGATGTGACGCCGATCGCGCACAACGGCTGCCGCCCGCCGAAGCGTCGCCGCGTCTGATCGGATCGTTTACCAAGCGGGCCGCGCCATCCGCGCGGCCCGCCACGTCATTTTAAAACCTCGGGCGTCGCGGCCCACCGGACATGGGGCGGCGACAGGAATGGAGGGATGCATGATCCACAAGAATTGGGCCGAGCTGGTCAAGCCGACACAGCTCGAGATCAAGCCGGGCAACGATCCGCTGCGCCAGGCGGTTGTCGTGGCCGAGCCTCTCGAGCGCGGCTTCGGCCTCACGCTCGGCAACGCGCTGCGGCGCGTGCTGCTCTCGTCGCTCCAGGGCGCGGCCATCACCGCGGTGCAGATGGACAACGTGCTGCACGAGTTCTCCAGCGTGCCGGGTGTGCGCGAGGATGTCACCGACATCGTGCTCAACCTCAAGGGCGTGGCCATCCGCATGGAGGTCGAAGGACCCAAGCGGCTGACCGTCAACGCCAAGGGGCCGGGCATCGTCACCGCCGGTGACATCTCCGACAGCGCCGGCATCGAGATCCTCAACCGGGAACACGTCATCTGCCACCTCGACGAGGGGGCGGAATTCTACATGGAACTGACGGTGAATACCGGCAAGGGCTATGTTGCCGCCGACAAGAACAAGCCCGAGGACGCGCCCATCGGCCTGATCCCGATCGACGCGATCTATTCGCCGATCACCAAGGTCAGCTACGAGGTGCAGCCCACCCGCGAGGGGCAGGTGCTCGATTACGACAAGCTGACAATGAAGATCGAGACCGACGGCGCCATCACCCCCGAGGATGCCGTCGCCTACGCCGCGCGTATCATCCAGGATCAGCTGTCGATCTTCGTCAACTTCGACGAGCCGGAATCGGCAGGGCGCCAGGACGACGACGACGGGCTGGAATTCAATCCGCTCCTGCTCAAGAAGGTGGACGAACTCGAACTCAGCGTGCGGTCGGCCAATTGCCTCAAGAACGACAACATAGTCTATATCGGCGATCTCATCCAGAAGACCGAGGCCGAGATGCTGCGCACGCCGAACTTCGGCCGTAAGTCTCTCAACGAGATCAAGGAAGTGCTCTCGGGCATGGGGCTGCACCTCGGCATGGATGTCGAGGACTGGCCACCGGACGATATCGAGGACCTCGCCAAGAAATTCGAGGACGCCTTTTGAGATAAGGGGACGGAAACTTGAAAAGTTTCCGTTCCGATTTCTTTTCAAGAAATCGGTTTCCCCGACAACCGGGCAATCCTGCCCCAAGGAGAGCGGCTGACACGCATCAGACCGCCGGACAAAGCAAAATACGAAGGAGAACGACATGCGTCACGCAAGAGGATACCGCCGCCTAAACCGCACCCACGAGCACCGCAAGGCGCTGTGGGCGAACATGGCCGGCTCGCTCATCGAACATGAGCAGATCAAGACCACCCTGCCCAAGGCCAAGGAACTGCGCCGGATCGTGGAAAAGCTCGTCACGCTGGGCAAGCGCGGCGATCTGCACGCCCGCCGCCAGGCCGCGGCGCAGCTCAAGCAGGAGTCCCACGTCGCCAAGCTGTTCGACGTGATCGGACCCCGCTACAAGGACCGGCAGGGCGGCTATGTGCGCGTGCTCAAGGCCGGGTTCCGCTATGGCGACATGGCGCCGATGGCGATCATCGAATTCGTCGAGCGCGACGTCGATGCCAAGGGCGCCACCGACCGCGCCCGCGTTGCCGCCGAGGAAGCCGAAGAAGAATAAGCCAGGCCAACCAGTTGGCAAGGCCCTGACCCCCGCCCTCACCGGCGGGGGTTTTGCGTCTGTGGGTTTGGGTATTCGGACCAGGAAAGAGCGCGAGGCTTGCATTGCCAGCCCCCGCCCCGCATATCTCGGGGCGTCCGGTTAATCACGAGAAAGGCCGCTCTTCGTGTTCCGAAGCCTCTGTCTTGTCCTGACCCTGCTCGCCGCGCCTGCCGTCGCCGATATGCGCGTGCCGGGCAGCGCGACCGAGATCGCCACGGGCTTTGTCCCGGTGGTGAAACAGGCCGCCCCGGCGGTGGTCAACATCTATGCCAGCCGCGTCGTCGAACGCCGCCGCAGCCCGTTCATGGGCGATCCGTTCTTCGAGCGGTTCTTCCGCGAATTCGGCCCTGCCCGCCCGCGCGTGCAGAATTCGCTCGGCTCCGGCGTGATCCTGTCCGAAGACGGGATCGTGGTGTCGAATTATCACGTCGTGGGCGAGGCGACGGATATCCGCGTGGTCCTCAACGACCGGCGCGAATACGCGGCCCGCGTTCTTCTGGGCGACGAGGAGGCGGACGTCGCAATCCTTCAGATCGAGGATGCGCCAAAGCTGCCCGCCCTGCCCCTGCGCGACAGCGACAGCGTCGCGGTGGGTGAGCTTGTGCTGGCCATCGGAAACCCGTTCGGCGTGGGCCAGACGGTCAGTAGTGGCATCGTGTCGGGGCTGGCGCGGTCGGGCACGGCGATGGGCTCGTCGCGGGGCTATTTCATCCAGACCGACGCGCCGATCAACCCCGGCAATTCCGGCGGCGCGCTGGTGGATGTGAATGGCCAACTCATTGGAATCAACACCGCGATCCTGTCGCGCTCGGGCGGGTCGAACGGCATCGGGTTTGCCATTCCCGCCGATCTCGTGGAGCAGTTCGTGGCGCAGGCACGGGCGGGTAACGAGAGCTTCGAGAGGCCCTGGGCCGGGCTTTCCGGGCAGATCGTGACCCCTGACATGGCCGAGGGGCTTGGCCTCGACCGGCCGCGTGGGCTCGTGATCTCGCAGGTTCATCCGCAGAGCGTATTTGCCGGGCGGCTCGCCCCCGGAGATGTGGTCGTCGCTGTCGACGGCACACCCGTCAACAGCCCCGCCGAGATGGTCTATCGCCTGTCGCTCGCGGGTATCGGGGCTGAGGCCAACGTCACCCGCGTGCGAGAGGGCGCAACCTCGGAGATCGCGGTGACGCTCACCGCCGTGCCCGAGACCCCGCCACGCGACCGGCGCGTGACCGGGCGCGCGGCGGCACTGCCCGGCGTAGCGCTCGTGACCATCAACCCTGCCGTCATCGAGGAATTCCGCCTGCCGCTCGGGGCGACAGGCGTGCTGATCGAGGAGCCCGGCCCCTATGGCGCGCGCGTCGGCCTGCGCGCGGGTGACATCCTGCGCGAGATAGGCGGGCAACCGATCCCCGACAGCGCCACCGCCGCCGCCGCGTTGCGTGCCGTGGACCGGGTTCTGGTGCTGGGCATCGTGCGCGACGGGCGCCGCCTGTCGCTGCGGCTGCGGCTCTGAGCGTGGCGGACCTGTTCGATACCGCGCCCGGGGAAGAGCCCCCCGCCACCGCGCCGCGCCCGCTGGCCGACCGGCTGCGTCCCCGCGCCCTGTCAGAGGTTATCGGGCAGGCGGCGATCCTCGGCCCCGATGGCGCGCTTGGCGCGATGCTGGCGGCGGGCAGCCTCGGCTCGCTCGTGCTGTGGGGGCCGCCGGGTGTGGGCAAGACCACCATCGCGCGGCTTCTGGCGGACGAGACCGATCTGCATTTCGTGCAGATCAGCGCCATTTTCAGCGGCGTGCCCGAGCTGCGCCGCGTGTTCGACGAGGCGCGCCACCGCCGTTCGCAGGGGCAGGGCACGCTGCTTTTCGTGGACGAGATCCACCGCTTCAACCGCGCGCAGCAGGATGCGTTCCTGCCGCATATGGAGGACGGGACGATCCTTCTGGTGGGGGCGACCACGGAAAATCCGTCCTTCGAGCTCAACGCCGCACTTCTGAGCCGCGCGCAGGTGCTGGTGCTCGAGCGGCTCGACCTCGCCGATCTCGAGCTTCTGGCGCAGCGCGCCGAGCAGGAAATGGGCCGCGCCTTGCCGCTCGATGGCCCGGCGCGCGAAAACCTGCTGGAGATGGCCGATGGCGATGGCCGCGCGCTTCTCAACCTGATCGAGCAGGTGGCGGCGTGGCGCGTCGAGGGCAGGCTCGACACCACGGCGCTGACCGGACGGCTGATGAAGCGCGCGGCGCAATACGACAAATCGGGCGACGCACATTACAACCTCATATCGGCACTGCACAAATCGGTGCGCGGCTCGGACCCGGATGCCGCGCTCTACTGGCTTGCGCGGATGCTCGCGGGGGGCGAGGACCCGCGTTACCTGGCGCGACGCATCACGCGGATGGCGATCGAGGATATCGGCCTCGCCGACAGCCACGCGCAGACCGTCTGCCTGCACGCCTGGGAGATATACGAGCGCCTCGGCAGCCCCGAGGGGGAACTGGCACTGGCGCAGGCCGTGATCTATCTCGCCCTCGCGCCGAAATCGAACGCGGGCTATGCCGCCTACAAGGCGGCCCTGCGGGATGCGAAGAAGACCGGCAGCGAGCCGCCCCCTAAGCATATCCTGAATGCGCCCACCTCCCTGATGAAGGAGCAGGGTTACGGCGCGGGCTACGAATACGACCACGATGCCGAGGACGGGTTCTCGGGACAGGATTATTTTCCCGAGGGCATGAAACGCCCGGTTTACTACATTCCGCCCGAGCGCGGTTTCGAGCGCGAACTGAAAAAGCGGCTCGATTATTTCGCGCGACTGCGCGCGCGGCGGGGCTGAGCGGCGCGCGATGCTGCGACGCGGCGATCCGGTTCACCTTATCTTATTGATTTGCAAAAGCTTGTTATCAACGCTGGAAACCGGGGTTATTTCGTGTTTTGATACCGACATGTCGTTTTTGAGCATCCTGACAGGGCCTCTGACTAGGAAGCTGAACCCCAAGGCCGCGCCAGCGAGTCTTGCAACGACAGATCAACCAAAAAACAGGGAAGTCTCATGACGAGGAAAACCGACCAAATCCTTATGGATCGCTTGGCGATGGCTGCCCGCGAGGGCAAGATCTCGCGCCGGTCCTTTATGCATTATGCGGGTGTTGCGGGTGTTACCGCTACCGCGGCCACTGGTCTCTGGACCAAATCCGCCGCCGCCCAACCGCAGCGCGGCGGCACGTTCCGCTGGGGTGTGCATGACGGCAACAGCTCGGACACGCACGATCCGGGCACATATGTGACGCGGCAGATGATCTTCCTGGCGCACACGCACCGCAGCTATCTGACCATGATCACCCCCGAGAACGGGCTCGGCCCCGATCTGGCGACGGAGTGGTCGGCCACCCCCGACGCGGCAGAGTGGACCTTCACGCTCAACGAGAATGCCACCTTCCACAGCGGCAAGAAGTGCACCGCGCAGGATGTGGTGGACAGCCTCAACCATCACCGCGGCGACGAATCGACCTCGGCGGCCAAGGCGCTGCTGACCGACGTGACCGACGTCAAGGCCGATGGCGATTACACGGTGGTCATCACGCTGTCGCGCGGCAATGCCGACCTGCCCTGGCTGATGACGGACTATCACTTTGCCATCTGCCCCTCGGACGGTAACGGCGGCATCGACTGGGCGTCCGGCGACGGCACCGGCCCCTACAAGATCGATTCGGGCGAATTCGGCATCCAGTGGGAACTGAGCCGCCACGACGGCTGGCACGGCGAGGGCGCGTATTTTGACAACGTGGCCATGATCATCCTCAACGACCCGAACGCGCGCCAGACGGCGCTGGTGACGGGCGATGTGGACGCGGTGTCGCTGATCGAGCTCAAGACCATGGCGCTGCTCGAGCGCAACCCCAACATCAAGGTGGACAACATCCCCTCGGGCGGCGCGATCACCATGCCGATGCACTGCAACACCGCGCCCTTCGATGACGTGAACGTGCGCAACGCGCTCAAGCTCTCCATCGACCGCGACGAGATCATCGAGAAGATCTCCTTCGGCGCGGCAACCAAGGCCAATGACTTCCACCTGTCGCCGGTGCAACCCTACTGGCCCGACGACATCCCGCAGCGCGAGTATGACCCGGACCAGGCGAAATCGCTGCTCAAGAAGGCGGGACAGGAGGGACTTTCGGTCAACATGTCGGTGGCCGAGAGCGTTTATACCGGTGCGGTGGACATGTGCGTGCTCTATGCCGAGCAGGCCAAGGCCTCGGGCATCAATATCAACGTGGTGCGCGAGCCCAATGACGGCTACTACTCCGATGTCTGGCTGAAAAAGCCGTTCTCGGCCGTCTCCTGGGGCGCGCGTCCGACGCCCGACGTGATGTTCACGCTGGCCTACAAATCCGATGCAGCGTGGAACGAGACCTACTGGCAGAACGAGCGGTTCAATGAACTGCTGCTTCAGGCCAAGGGCGAACTCGACGACAATCTCCGTGCCGAAATGTATCGCGAGATGTGCCTGCTGATGCGCAACGATGGCGGTACGCTGCTGCCGTTCTTCAACAACTGGGTCTACGCCCGGGGCAAGGGCGTCGAGCGCAGCGAGAACGTCGCGGCCAGCTGGTCCTGTGACGGGGCGCGCGCCGCAAGCCGCTGGTGGTTCTCCACCTGATCGGCCCTTTACCACATGGTGGCGGCCCCCGTTCGGGGGCCGCTCGCTTCGCTTTCGGCGGCAGAAAACGAGAAAAATGTTTCGCCGCCCACGAAAAAGCCGCTAGCCTGACCGGATAACAAGCCGGCAAAGGCGCGGACGTACAACAGCAGGAGGGAAAGATGGGGGACATCCTTGGGCTTGTCGCCAAGCGGCTGGGTCTGGGACTGATCATACTACTGGTCATTTCCGTGATAATCTTCTTCATGGTCGAGCTTTTGCCCGGCGATATTGCAACGGCAGTGCTGGGGCAGGGGGCAACCCCCGAGAACCTTGCCGCGCTGCGCAAGGAAATGGGTCTCGATCAACCGGCCATCGTGCGTTACTTCGACTGGCTGTCGGGCGCGGTGATGTTCGATTTCGGCAATTCCATCGTGACCGGCGCGAGCGTGACCGAGACCATCGGCGAACGGTTTGCCAACACGCTGTTCCTCGCGACCTACGCCGCCGCCATCGCGGTGCCGGTGTCGATCGTGCTCGGTGTCATCGTGGCGCTGCTGCGCAACTCGATCTTCGACCGGGTGGCCAACGTGGCGACGCTCACCTCGATTTCGAGCCCCGAGTTCTTTCTGGGCTACATCCTGATTCTCTATCTCGCGGTCAACACGGGCATGTTCCCCGCCATCGCGAGCTTGCGCGAGGGCATGGATTTCGGCGAGTTGCTGCACCGAACCTTCCTGCCGGCGCTGACGCTGGTGCTGGTGGTGACGGCGCACATGATGCGCATGACACGCGCCTCGATCATCAACCTGCTGTCGTCTCCCTATATCGAGATGGCCCGCCTCAAGGGCACGCCACCGTGGAAGGTGATCGTCAAACACGCCCTGCCGAATGCCTGGGCACCGATCATCAACGTGGTGGCGCTGAACCTCGCCTACCTCATCACCGGCGTGGTCCTGGTCGAGGTGGTGTTCGTCTATCCCGGCATCGGACAGGCTCTGGTGGACGCTGTCTCCAAGCGTGATTTCCCGGTGGTTCAGGCCTGCTGCCTGATCTTCGCCGCGACCTTCATCCTGCTCAACCTGGCAGCCGATGTGGGCGCGATCCTCACCAATCCGCGTCTGCGGCATCCGAAATAAGGGGGCAGGGACATGAGTGTTTTCGTCATAATCTACTACACCCTGCTGCTCGGCGGGTCCTGCCTTGCGGCGTATTTCAACAAGCGGTCGGCCTTCCTGCTGCTTTTCTCTCTCACGCTCGTTTCGTTCGTGCTCGGCATCATCGGTGGTGTTCCGGCGCTCAAGTTCGTGGCGGTCTCGGCGGGGCTGCTGGCGATGGCCGCGATGGTGGCCTACGGGTTCCGCGAGTTTCTCGTCGCGATCTCCTCGGTCAACATGGCCAAGGAGTTGCGCACCGCACCGCTGACTGCGGGCTTTGGCATGTTCGTGATCTTCACCTACGCGGTGGCGGGCATCTTTGCCCCCATCATCGCGCCCTTCGGCGAGGCCGAGGTGATCGCGTCGGCCTTTGCGCCTGCGGATGAGAACATGCTGCTCGGCGCCGACCAGTTGGGTCGCGACATGTTCAGCCGTATCGTCTACGGCGCGCGTAACACCGTGGCGCTGGCGCTTGCGGGCACGTTGCTCGCATTCTTCCTCGGCGCGCTTGCTGGGCTTCTGGCGGCGACGACGGGGGGGTATTTCGATCAGTTCCTCGGGCGGATGTCGGACGTCATCATGTCGATTCCGTCGCTCATTTTCGCGCTGCTGATGCTGTCGATCTTCGGCGGCGACCTGGCCAACAACACGACGAGCTTCTGGCTTCTCGTGGGCTTTGCGGCGGTTGTCGGGGTGCTGATGGTCGCAGCGGTCTCGGAGAGCAGCATCATCGGCTGGCTCATCGGTCTCGCCGTCATGGCGGGCGTTGCGACGGTGTTCGCGGGCTTCATGCTGACCATCTTCAACCCCTCCGAGGTGATCCTCGTTCTGGTCGTCGCGGTGATCTACAGCCCGCGTGTCTTCCGCCTCACCCGGGCGGTCGCGGGCAATGTGGTCGTCATGGACTATATCGAGGCCGCCAAGCTGCGCGGGGAACGCAAGTGGTATCTCATCCGGCGGGAAATACTGCCCAATTCGACGGCGCCTCTGGTGGCGGAATTCGGGCTGGAGTTCTGCTTCGTGTTCCTGCTCATCGCCGGTCTCTCGTTCCTCGGCCTCGGCATTCAGCCGCCGACCGCGGACTGGGGCTCGATGGTGCGCGAGAACGCGACACTGATCTCGTTTGGCGAGCTGACCCCGCTCATTCCGGCTGCGGCGATCGCGCTTCTGACCGTCGCCGTAAATTTCGTGGTGGACTGGATGCTCTACCGCTCCTCTGGCCTGAAGGTGTGAACCGATGACCAAGAAGAAAGACGTTCTGCTGAAAATCCGCGATCTCAAGATCGAGGGCTATTCCGACGAGACATGGGTGCCCATCATCAAAGGGGTGGATCTCACGCTTCACCGCGGCGAGGTGATGGGGCTCATCGGCGAGTCGGGGGCCGGCAAGTCGACCATCGGCGCAGCCTGCATGGGCTATGCCCGTGACGGCACGCGCATCGTCGATAGCACCATCGAGTTCGACGGGATGGAGCTGACCACCGCGAGCGAGTCGGACAAGCGCGCGCTCCGGGGCTCGCGCATCGCCTACGTCGCGCAATCCGCGGCGGCCTCGTTCAACCCGTCGCACAAGCTCATCGACCAGCACACCGAGGCCCCCCTGCAATACCGCCTGAAAAAGCGGATGGAGGCGCAGGAAGACGCGATGGAGCTTTACGAAAAGCTCCGGCTGCCCAACCCGCAGGAGATCGGCTTTCGCTACCCGCACCAGGTCTCTGGCGGGCAGTTGCAGCGGGCGATGACCGCGATGGCCATGTCCTGCCGCCCCGATCTCATCATCTTCGACGAGCCGACGACGGCGCTCGACGTGACGACACAGATCGAGGTGCTTTCGGCCATTCGCGACATCGTGGACGAGTTCAACACCGCGGCGATCTACATCACCCACGATCTCGCGGTGGTGGCGCAGATGGCCGACACGATCAAGGTGCTGCTCAAGGGCGAAGAGGTCGAAGAGGCCCCCACTCGCGAGATGCTCGAAAACCCGCAGGAGGACTATACCAAGTCGCTCTGGGCGGTGCGCGGCTTCAAGAGTCCACAGCGCAAGCGACCCACCGACGGCACGCCGCCGCTCATCTCGGTCAAGAACGTGGATGCCTCCTATACCGGCGGCGACAAGGTGCTCGACGATGTGAGCTTCGATATCTACCCCGGCATGACCGTCGCGGTCGTGGGCGAATCGGGCTCGGGCAAATCCACCACGGCACGGGTCATCACCGGGCTCTTGCCACCCTCCAAGGGCGAGGTGCTGTTCAAGGGCGAGCCGTTCCCGCCGGACTATCGCAACCGCACCAAGGACCAGTTGCGCCAGTGCCAGATGATCTACCAGATGGCCGACACCGCGCTCAATCCCAAGGTGCGCATCTCAGAGATCATCGGGCGTCCGGCGGCGTTCTATTCCGGCCTCAAGGGGGTGGCACTCAAGAATCGGGTCGATGAACTCCTCGACCTGATCGAGCTTGAACCGGCGCAGTACTACAACCGCTACCCGCCGGAATTGTCGGGTGGTCAGAAACAACGCATCGGCATTGCCCGCGCGCTCGCGGCCGAGCCAACCTTCATCGTCTGCGACGAGGTGACATCGGCGCTCGATCAGCTCGTGGCCGAGGGCATCCTGCGGCTTCTGGACCGGCTCCAGAACGAGCTGAACCTCGCCTACATGTTCATCACCCACGATCTCGCCACCGTGCGCTCAATCGCCGACGAGGTGGTGGTGATGCAGCACGGCAAGGTGGTCGAGCAGGGGCCCAAGGACGAGATGTTCACGCCCCCGCACCATCCCTATACCGACCTGCTGCTCAGCTCGGTGCCCGAGATGGACCCAGACTGGCTCACCACGCTGCTCGAAGAGCGCGGGGTGGACAACGTCGGCGATGCGGCATCCGCCAAGATCGACCCGAACGACCCCAAGGTCACGGGCGCGTCGGCCTGACACGAGCAAAAGCCGCGAACGGGCGATCCCGTTCGCGGCGCAATCCTCCGAGATACTATCGTCTGATGCGGTTCAGAGAACCGCCATCGCCGAGAGCACAAATGTGCCCACGATCGCACCATAGACGATCAGGACGGCCTGCCAGGAGGCAGAGTGCATACGCAGTTCGCGGTTCAGCTCGTCGCGGGTCATGTCTTGCCTCCTTGGCGCTAGAGTGAATCGTGCAAGCGGTACGTCGCTCACACCCGCCACATAAGGATAAATCGTGGCGGCGCAATGACGATTACGACGAAAATCCATGCATTCGCGGAATGCCGCCCAAGCGTTTTCGGCATACCGGACGGAATCGAAGGGATGAGGCGCGAAAACGACTTGGATGACAGGCAGGCCGTATCGCGAAGAGATCGGAACCCGTCCCCTATGGCAATGGGGTCGAAGCCCGCCCTCTCAGCGCCCGCCCGTGCCCTGCAACGCCATCACCTCAAGCGCGCCCTCCTGCCGGGCGCGAATCGCCTGCGCTGCGGCGTGCGATCCCGCGAGCGTGGTGAAATAGGGGATTTTGTCATAGAGAGCGACGGAGCGGATTTCCCGGCTGTCCTCGACCGCCTGCGCACCCTCGGTGGTGTTCATCACCAGCGCGATTTCGCCGTCCTTGAGCAGGTCCACAATGTTGGGCCGGCCCTCGTAGACCTTGTTGACCACCTCACAGTCGAGCCGGGCCCCGGTCAGGAACTCTGCCGTGCCGCGCGTGGCCACGAGCGTAAAGCCCAGATCGGTCATGAGCTGCGCCGTTTCAACAAGCTGTGGGGTCTTGTCGCTATCCTTGATCGACACGAACACCCGCCCGCTCTCGGGCAGGTGCACGCCCGCCCCCATCTGTGCCTTGAGAAAGGCGCGCGGGAACGACACGTCCCAACCCATCACCTCGCCGGTCGAGCGCATTTCCGGCCCGAGGATGGTATCGACACCCGGAAACCGCGCGAAGGGCAGCACCGCTTCCTTGACCGAGAACCACGGCATGTTCGGGTCCGCCAGCGTCATCTGGTCGGCCATCGGCAGGCTGCCGGGCGTCGCGCCGTCAGGGTAGGGGCCGCGCACCGGGAAGGCGTCCATCGGCTCGCCCGCCATCAGCCGCGCGGCGATGGCCGCAATGGCGCTGTCGGTGGCCTTGGCGACAAAGGGCACGGTGCGGCTTGCGCGCGGATTCACCTCGATCAGGTAGATATCCTTGCCCTTGACCGCGAATTGCACGTTCATCAGCCCCACCACGTGCAGCGCGCGCGCCAGCGCCTCGGTCTGGCGCTTGATCTCGGCGATGATCTCGGGTTCCAGCGAGTAAGGCGGCAGCGAGCAGGCTGAATCGCCCGAATGCACGCCCGCCTCCTCGATATGCTGCATGATGCCCGCGACATGCACGGACTTGCCATCGCAGAGCGCATCCACGTCGCATTCGATCGCCCCCGACAGATAACCGTCGAGCAGCACCGGGCTGTCGCCCGAGACGACCACCGCCTCGGCGATGTAGCGTTCCAGATGGGCCATGTCGCGGACGATCTCCATCGCGCGCCCACCCAGCACATAGGAGGGCCGGATCACGAGCGGAAAGCCGATGCTCTCGGCGATCTCCAGCGCTTGCGCATCGGTGCTTGCGATGCCGTTCTGCGGCTGCTTGAGGCCCAGCCGGATCACCAGGTCCTGGAACCGCTCGCGATCCTCTGCCAGATCGATCGCGTCGGGCGTGGTGCCGAGGATCGGGATGCCCTCGGCCTCCAGCCCGCGCGCAAGCTTCAGCGGCGTCTGTCCGCCGAACTGCACGATCACCCCGTGCAGCGTGCCGTTCTCCTGCTCGACGCGCAGGATTTCCATCACGTGCTCAAACGTCAGCGGCTCGAAATACAGCCGGTCAGAAGTGTCGTAATCGGTGCTGACCGTCTCGGGGTTGCAGTTGATCATGATCGTCTCATAGCCCGCGTCCGAGAGCGCGAAACACGCATGACAGCAGCAATAGTCGAACTCGATCCCCTGGCCGATCCGGTTCGGACCGCCGCCGAGGATGACGACCTTTTTCGCATCCGAGGGGCGCGCCTCGCATTCCACCTCGCCCATCATCGGGGCCTCGTAGGTGGAATACATGTAGGGCGTCTGCGCCTCGAACTCGGCGGCGCAGGTGTCGATCCGCTTGAACACCGCGTGAACGCCCAGATTGACGCGTGCGCGGCGCACCTGACCCTCGTCGCGGCCCGTCAGCGCGGCCAGCCGCGCATCGGTAAAGCCCATCATCTTCAGGCGGCGCAGGCCGTCCTCGGTCATCGGCAGACCGTCGCGGCGCACGCGTTCCTCGGCTTCCACGATTTCGCGGATGCGGGCAAGAAACCAGGGATCAAAGGCGGTAGCGGCGTGGATCTCGTCATCCGTCAGGCCGTGCCGCATCGACTGCGCGATGGTACGCATCCGGTCGGGCGTGGCCACCGACAGCGCGCGGGTGATCGCCGCCTTGTCGGGCGCACCGTCCGGCCCGAGGTCGGCCAGACCCGGTATTTCGACCTCGTCAAAGCCGGACAGGCCGGTTTCCATCGAGGCGAGCGCCTTTTGCAAGGATTCGTGGACCGTCCGGCCGATCGCCATTGCCTCGCCCACCGATTTCATCGCGGTGGTGAGGTGGGGTTGGCTGCCTGGGAATTTCTCAAAGGCGAAGCGCGGGATTTTCGTCACGACATAGTCGATGGACGGCTCGAAACTGGCAGGCGTCACCTTGGTGATGTCATTGTCGAGCTCGTCGAGCGTATAGCCCACCGCGAGCTTGGCCGCGATCTTGGCAATCGGAAAACCGGTAGCCTTGGAGGCCAGCGCCGAGGAGCGGCTCACCCGCGGGTTCATCTCGATCACCACCATGCGTCCGTCCTCGGGGTTGACCGCCCATTGCACGTTCGAGCCGCCGGTCTCCACCCCGATCTCGCGCAGCACGGCGATGCTGCCATTGCGCATGATCTGGTATTCCTTGTCCGTCAGCGTCAGCGCCGGCGCCACGGTGATCGAATCGCCCGTGTGCACGCCCATCGGATCGACGTTTTCGATGGAACAGACGATGATCGCGTTGTCCGCCTTGTCGCGGACCACCTCCATCTCGTATTCCTTCCAGCCCAGCAGGCTCTCGTCGATCAGGATCTGGCTGACCGGCGAGGCATCGAGGCCCGACTTGCAGTAATGGATGTAATCGTCGCGGTTATAGGCCACGCCGCCGCCGGTGCCGCCCAGCGTGTAGGCGGGGCGGATGATCGCGGGCAGGCCCACGAAATCTATTGCCGCCATGCACTCGTCCATGTTGTTGGCGATGGTGGCTTTCGGGTTTTCGATCCCCAGCCGGTCCATCGCCTCGCGAAAGAGCTTGCGATCCTCCGCCATCTCGATGGCGGCGCGGTTGGCGCCGATCAGTTCCACGCCGAATTTCTCCAGCACGCCCATGTCGGCGACGGCCAATGCAGTGTTGAGGCCGGTCTGCCCGCCCATCGTCGGCAAGAGCGCGTCGGGGCGTTCCTTCTCGATGATGCGGGCGACCACCTCCGGCGTGATCGGCTCTATATAGGTGGCATCGGCGAGGCCGGGATCGGTCATGATCGTCGCGGGGTTGGAATTCACGAGGATGACGCGATAACCCTCCTCGCGCAGCGCCTTGCAGGCCTGCGCCCCGGAATAGTCGAATTCGCAGGCCTGTCCGATGATGATGGGCCCCGCGCCGATAATCATGATGGAAGAGATATCGGTTCTTTTCGGCATGTCGGTCCCCGGGCAGCTTGGTGGCTGCGCGCGGTCTCTGCCCGCGCGCAAATTGGTGGGGTTATATCCATCACCCGCCCGTGTGCAAGGGGCATCACCGGCACGCGGGTCAGGACGCGGGGGCGTGGCCCGGCGCATCGTCGAGGATCACCCGGTCAAGCGCGCCCATGCCCTGCCCGTCGCGCTGCGGATAGAGGATCAGCCGGTCGATCCCCCGCCCTTTCAGCGCCCCGGCGGCAAAGGTGACAAACCTTGCCCCACGCGCGGCAAACCGCTCGCGCGCCACGAGCTGCGGCCCGAGATACCCCTCGGCCACCACCTCCGGCACGCCGCTCTCGGCCTGCCAGTCGAGCGAGACAAAGGTGAAAAGCCCATCGCGCAGGATCGCGATGGCTCCGCGTCCGCCCATCGCGCCCTCGATCTCGTTCGGCCCGTCACTGCCGTCGCCGGACTTGCCGGGCCCGGAAATCATCGCGTCACGGGTAACGATGCGGTATCCGTCCTCGGCCATCTCGGGCGGTGCCACGCCTTCCGGCACCCCCTCGAAGCCGATCGACACCGGCCCGGCCGACGCCATCGCAGCCCACAGGCACAGCGCCCCGGCCCCCGCGACTCGCTTCGTCATGGCAAACGCCTCGCCTGAATGTTTCCTCACCACGACGCTCGCCCGCCGTACCCCCGCCTGTCAAGCGCGCGGGGGCCTTGCGCAAAACCACCGCAAGGCGGCGCTTTTGTGGGTGTCATTCGCCGCCCCACGCCCTAATTTCGACCCATCAGCGCAAGGGGTGCATGGTGCAGATTCGTTTCGATCACGGGCCAGCGGACGGGCCCTGCGTCTTTGCGCAGGCCGAGCGGTTGATCGTGGCACACGCGCCGGGCGAGGTGCCCGCCGCGCTCGCCGCGCTCGATGAGGCGCGCGCCGACGGGTACTGGCTCGCGGGATTTGCCAGCTACGAGCTTGGCTACGCGCTCGAGCCGCGGCTCGCGCCGCTCATGCCCGCCCACCGCCGTCTGCCGCTCCTGCAATTCGGGGCCTATACCGCGCCGCAGGCGGCCGGGCCGCTCGATTCCGGCCCGGCGCGGCTTGGCGCGGTCCGCCCCGATTGGGATGCGCGCCGCTACGCCCGCGCCTTCGACACGGTCCACGGGCTGATCGGCGCGGGTGATATCTACCAGGCCAATCTCACCTTCCCGCTAAGTTTGGAGGCTTCGGGCACGCCGCAGGCGCTTTATGCCGCGCTCCGCGCTGTGCAGCCGGTGCGCTTCGGTGCGCTGATCGAGGGGGCGGGCCTGCCCGCGATCCTGTCGCGCTCACCGGAACTGTTCTTCCGCACCGATGCCGAGGGCACCATCGAGACGCGCCCGATGAAGGGCACCCAGCCGCGCAGCGATGATCCGGCCGAGGACGCGCGCCGCCGCTACTTCCTGCAATCGGACGAAAAGAACCGCGCCGAGAACCTTATGATCGTGGACCTGCTGCGCAACGACATCTCTCGCGTGAGCGTGCCGGGATCGGTGCGCGTGCCCGCGCTCTTCTCGATAGAGACCTACGAGACCGTGCACCAGATGACCTCGCTCGTCGCGGCCGACCTCGCCCCCGGCACCACGCTCTCGGACATCCTGCGCGCGCTGTTCCCGTGCGGCTCGATCACCGGCGCCCCCAAGATCCGCGCAATGGAAATCCTCGCGGGACTCGAACCAGCCCCGCGCGACATCTATTGCGGCACCATCGGCTGGGCCGCCCCCGACGGGCGCAGTGAATTCAACGTCGCCATCCGCACCCTGATGGTGGAGGGGGGGCACGCCCGGCTCGGCGTGGGCGGCGGCGTCGTTTACGACAGCACGGCACATGGCGAATACGAAGAGGCGCTGTGGAAGGCGCGCTTTGCCCGCGCCCTCGCTCCGGCGCCGGTCTGATACCTCACGCCGCCGCGCCGCGTCCCTCGCTGTCGGCCTCGTCGCGATAGAGATAGTCGCGCGTCAGCGGCACCGCGTCCTGCTTCGGCGTCATCTGGAACTGGAACACCACCTGGTTGTTGAGCCGAAAGGTAAGCTCGCTGGCGATGAGATAATAGCGCCACATGCGGCAGAACCGCTCGTCATAGAGCGCGCGGACACGGTCGATATTGGCCTCGAACCGCTTGCGCCATTCCTTCAGCGTTTCGGCATAATGCAGGCGCCACACCTCCACGTCGGTGGTCACGAGGCCCTGCCGCTCCACCGCCGCCACCGCCTCGGACATGGCCGGGCAATAGCCGCCGGGAAAGATGTATTTCAGTATCCACGGGCTCGTTGTCCCCGGCGGTCCCGCACGCCCGATCGTGTGGATGAGCGCGATCCCCTCCGGTTTCAGAAGCCGCGTCACGGAGCTGAAATAGGCGTCGTAATGCGGCACGCCCACATGCTCGAACATGCCGATCGACACGATCCGGTCGAACTCTCCCTGCACGTCGCGGTAATCCATCAACTCGAACCGCACCTTGTCCGACAGCCCCGCCCTGGCGGCGCGGGCATTGGCCATCTCGTGCTGCTCACGCGACAGCGTCACCCCCACGACCTCTGCCCCGAAATCGCGCGCCAGAGTGATCCCCATGCCACCCCAGCCACAGCCGATATCCAGCACCCGCATCCCCGGCTCGATCAAGAGCTTGCGCGCGATATGCTGTTTCTTGGCCGCCTGCGCCTCTTCCAGCGTCATGTCTGGGCGGGCGAAATAGGCGCAGGAATAATTGCGGTCCTCGTCGAGAAACAGATCGTAGAGCTCGCCCGACAAGTCGTAATGATGCGCCACGTTGGTCCGCGCCCGCTGCACCGGGTTGAACTGATCGAACCGCCGTTTGAGCCGGCGCAGCGTCTCCAGCGGGCGGCGGAACCACGGCTGCCCCTGCGCCGCGATGTTCTGGATTGCGAGGCTCAGGAAGCCATAAACGTCGTCATCCTCGATGGTGAGCGTGCCGTCCATATAGCCCTCGCCCACGCCCATGTCGGGTGATAGCACGATCCGCCGCGGCAGGGCCGGATGATGCAGCGCCACCGCGCATTCCAGCCCGTCTCCCGGTCCATAGCTGCGTGTCGTGCCGTCAGGAAATGTCACACGCAGCCGTCCTTGGCGAAACAGATGAGTCAACAGATGATCGAGGGTTTTGCTCCACATCGCACACCTCCAGTCCCGTGCCATCGCTGGCACCGCGCATCGGTGTCTCGATCCGGTCTGCCGTGCCCGGCCCTGCCGGATGCCTGCCCGAAGCGTCGGCATTCTATTGGATTCATACATCCTGTAAAGTATTGGGCCCACCCGCGGCCTTGACTTTGCCGCCCGGCCCATGTGTATCGGCGCGGACCCGACACAGAATGCCATCAGCGGCCCGCGCGGCCCCGGAGACCCCAAATGCATAGCTATCGCAGCCAAACCTGCGCCGATCTGAGAAAATCCCATGTCGGAGAGACCGTCCGCCTTGCCGGTTGGGTGCACCGTATCCGCGATCACGGCGGCGTGCTGTTCATCGACCTGCGCGATCACTATGGCGTGACACAGGTGCTGTGCGACCCCGACAGCCCGGTTTTCGACGCGGTCGAGGCACTGCGCGCGGAATACTGCATCCGCATCGACGGCAATGTGAAGGCCCGCGACGCGAGCCTCGTGAACGCCAAGATCCCCACCGGCGAGATCGAGGTCTATATCCGCGACCTCGAAGTTCTGGGCAGTGCGGACGAATTGCCCCTTCAGGTCTTCGGCGATCAGGAATACCCCGAGGAGACGCGCCTGCGCTATCGCTATCTCGACCTGCGCCGCGAGGCGATGCAGCACAACATGGTGCTGCGTTCCGACGTGGTGTCCTCGATCCGGCGGCGCATGTGGGATCAGGGATTCCGCGAGTTCCAGACGCCGATCATCACCGCGAGCAGCCCCGAGGGCGCGCGCGACTTCCTCGTGCCCTCGCGCCTGCACCCGGGCCGCTTCTACGCCCTGCCGCAGGCGCCGCAGCAGTTCAAGCAGCTCATCATGGTTTCGGGCTTCGACAAGTATTTTCAGATCGCGCCCTGCTTCCGCGACGAGGACCCGCGCGCCGACCGCTCGCCCACCGATTTCTACCAGCTCGACATGGAGATGTCCTTCGTCGAGCAGCAGGACGTGTTCGACACCGTCGCTCCGGTGATCGCCGGCGTGTTCGAGGAATTCGCCGAGGGCACGCGCGTGGATGCGCCCGAGACATGGCCGCAAATCCCCTATGCCGAGGCGATGCTCAAATACGGCTCCGACAAGCCCGACCTGCGCAACCCGATCGAGATGCAGGACGTGTCCGAGCATTTCCGCGGCTCCGGCTTCGCCATCTTCGCAAAATTGCTGGAACAGGAGGGCACGCAAATCCGCGCCATCCCCGCCCCCACCGGCGGCAGCCGCAAGTTTTGCGACCGCATGAACGCCTTCGCCCAGAAAGAGGGACTGCCGGGGATGGGCTATATCTTCTGGCGGGAGCGCACCCCCGCACAACTTTCGATCCAGAATTTCATTGATATGACGTTCAATGAAATTTTTGCTGAACTCAGAGAACGCGACAACCAATTGAAAGAACAATTTGTTGAAGCGGGGCTAGAAAGGCTGCGTGCCGCAAACAAAGCGGGCCACACGGAAGAGGCCGAGTTTATCTTCAATGCCTATTTTGGTTCACATGAAGCCGCAGGCCCGCTGGCCAAGAATATCGGCCCCGAGCGGACCGAGGCGATCCGCCAGCAGCTTGGCCTCGGCGTTCGCGATGCGGCGTTTTTCCTCGGGGGCAAGCCGCAGGCGTTCGAGCGGGTCGCCGCCCGCGCCCGCGACGTGATCGGCGAGGAATTGGGCCTGACCGAGCAGGACCGCTTCGCCTTTGCCTGGATTGTCGATTTCCCGATGTACGAGGCGGATGAAGAGACCGGAAAGGTCGATTTCTCGCACAACCCGTTTTCCATGCCCCAGGGCGGGCGCGACGCGCTCGACGGCGACCCGCTTGAGGTGCTTGGCTACCAGTACGACCTCGCTTGCAACGGCTACGAGCTGGTTTCCGGCGCGATCCGCAACCACCGCCCCGAGACCATGTTCAAGGCGTTCGCCCTCGCTGGCTACGACGAGGCGGAGGTCCGCAACCGCTTCGGCGGCATGGTCAACGCGTTCCAGTTCGGCGCGCCCCCCCACGGCGGCTGTGCCGCAGGGATCGACCGCATGGTGATGCTGCTCGCGGGCACCTCGAACATCCGCGAGGTCATCATGTTCCCCATGACCCAGCGCGCCGAGGATCTGATGATGAACGCTCCCAGCGAACCGACCCCGGATCAGCTCATGGAACTCGGGCTCAGGGTCATCCCGCAGGAGTGAGGCGTCAGCCATGTCAGACAGCTGCCCCCTCGGTCCTCAACTGTCGGATTGGCGGCCACCGCCTGCACCCGACGGCACGCCGCTGACCGGGCGCTACGCGCGGCTCGACCGGCTCGATGCGGACCGGCACGCGGTCGATCTGCACCGCGCGATGAGCGCCGATCCCTCGCTCTGGGATTACATGCCCTACGGCCCGTTCTCCTCGGCCTCGCAATACCACCGGTGGGCGCGCGAGGCGGCGGCGGGGAACGATCCGCTGTTCTACGCGATCACCGATCTGGATACCGGGCAGGTCGGCGGTGTCGCCAGCTATCTGCGGATCAAGCCTGAGGCGGGCAGCATCGAGGCTGGCCATATCAACCTCGCCCCGGCGTTGCAGCGCACCCGCGCCGCGACCGAGGCGCTCTATCTGATGATGGATTGGGCCTTCGGCGCGGGATATCGCCGGTTCGAATGGAAATGCGATGCCCTCAACATGGCCTCGCGCCGCGCGGCGCAACGCCTGGGGCTAAGCTATGAGGGCACGTTCCGGCAGGCCACCGTGGTCAAGGGCCGCAACCGCGACACCGCATGGTTCGCAGCGATCGACGCGGAATGGCCCGCCCTGAAAGAGGCGTTCGGCTTCTGGCTCGACCCGGCGAATTTCGACGCCGCCGGACAGCAGAGAGAGCGTCTCGGCACGCTCACCCGTCTTGTGCGCGCTTCCTCGGACCCGGCACAGAACGAGGGCTGACAACCTCCCCAAGCGCGCCGGTCAAGGCGCGGCGTGTATCGTCAGTCGCGTCTCGATGCGCTCATGGTTCGATCAATCGGCTGAGCATTCTTGCGGTACTCGCCGTTACCGAGGAACACCAGATAGCCGTTATCTCGAAGCACCTGAAGTTGTTGGCGTATCTTTGCACGGACGTGTTGATTCTCAGGATAAAGTTGTTCGAGACGACCCTCGCATTCGTAGATATCGGTCAGTGAGAACGTCTCTTTTTCGAGTCTCTCGATGCAGATCATGACATCGACGAGCCAACCCCGAGCGGTGCCGGTGTTTTTTTCGAGGAATGCCGTTTGTCGCCATTTTTCAAGGACTGCGCGTTTGTCCATTGTTTCACCGTTCCTGACCAAGTCGATGCGCCCGATCTTAGGAACAAGATGTAAAAGAATATTTGATCCAATCCATCCACGCCGACGCGCTGTTTCAGCTAGCGGTTTGCGGGCTTCAATTATCGAATGTACGAAGAACCGTCGGGGCACGCAGGCCAAGTCGCGAACCTGCCGTCTCTCAAGGTCGTAACGTAGAAGAACAAGGTTGGGACTGGTATCAGACGCAAGCCTCTGCATCTTTGTTTCATAAGCCCCATTGGCCATTTTTTTCCCAAATGCTCGAGATGAACTTTTCAGTTCAAAATCATCGCAGCAAATTGAACAAAAAAAGTCTGCTACTGGACGATTGACTTCATATTGTGTGAGAGACTGATGGCCACAGTTCGGACAATATAAGTTGGTGGCAGCCCATGCTTCTGTCATTACACGCACAATTTGAGGAAAGTCTGAACAACGCCTTCTGCTGCGCCGACGCGCCGATGTGAGGGCCATGCCGGGCATCAGGCAGCTTGTTTCCAGCGGCTTTCGGGCTGCTTCGGCCGCTCGGTTGGTGGACAGGCCAATT